>VGLH01000001.1 GCA_016866785.1 Candidatus Poribacteria bacterium | reverse complement strand
AGGTGGCTGTCGGTCGCTCTGACCCATCGCTCTGCGGCGGAGCCGTCAGACGACGGTGATTCGGACTCCCACAACGAACGCCTCGAGTTCCTGGGCGACGCGGTCATCGATCTGGCGATTCGCAGCAGGCTGCTCGCGACCCACACGCGTGCGTCCGAGGGCGACCTCAGCCGGACACGTGCGCGACTCGCAAGCCGGAGACATCTGGCAGGGGTCGCCGAGGCGCTGGGTATCGACCTCCATATCCGAGCGGAGCTGGATATCGGCACGAGCCATCCCTCGCGGCGAGAGCGCGTACTTGCGTCTGCATTCGAGGCGATTGTCGGCGCTGCGTATCTGGACGGAGGCTTCGAGTGCGCCTGCAGGATCGCCGAACGGGTGCTCGAGACCGTCGCCTCAGACCCTGGCGAGGACGACGCATTTGACTCGCGCTCCGATCTCCAAGCGTACTGGCAGGCACGAACGGGTCGACCGCCACGCTACCAGATCGACCGGGTCGGCGGAACGGACCATTCCCCGCACTTCCGCGCGCAGGTCCATGGCGGTACATTCCTCTTGGGTCAGGGCGTGGGCCCAACGAAGCGAGCAGCCTGCCGCGACGCGGCGAGGATTGCCCTCGACCGCCTGCGGAGCGATGGTCCATGGGCCCGGCGAGCGGAATCTTCCGCCGAAGAAGAACCGGCAGCGATCGGCGACGGAGCTCCGTCAGCAGCGCCGGATGTACCAGCGAGGACCGGCGAGATGACTCGCGCCTACGTCGGCATCGGTTCGAACGTCGGGGACCGGCTGGGGTTCCTTCGGGCTGCCGTCCGCGCACTGCGGGAGCGAAGCTTCGAAATCTCGGCGGCATCGAGAGTCTACGAAACGGAACCGGTCGGATACCGGGACCAACCGTGGTTTCTGAACGCGGTGCTGGTCGCACACACGGACTCGGATGTTCGGGCGTTCCACGCTGCCCTCAAGGCGATCGAGCAGGAGATCGGGCGGCTTCCCACGATGAGGTGGGGACCGCGCGAGATCGACCTCGATCTGCTGCT
Organism: Candidatus Poribacteria bacterium; assembly: GCA_016866785.1. Taxonomy (NCBI): domain Bacteria; phylum Candidatus Poribacteria; species Candidatus Poribacteria bacterium. Next base: position 105,522 of record VGLH01000001.1, on the reverse strand, counting down.
GTTCGGTTCCGAGCGAGTTTCCGACGAGCGCTTGTCGGTACCCCATCCTCGGATCGCGGAGCGCCGATTCGTGCTCGTTCCACTTGCCGACGTCGAGGGTCCCGAATGCACGGCGGCGCTCGGAGCCAACCTAGCGGATCTGCTGAGAGTCTGCGAAGACGCCAGCGACGTCCGACCTGCCTTTGAGCCGACTGCTCTTCTCGGAGGATAGGCGCTTCCATGGACCCCGAAGGACCTGACACGACGAATCTGAGCGAGGCTGCGCTCGCGGGCTTGCGCAAGCGAAGGCACATCGCCGTGGACGGTCCTCCCGGCGTTGGGAAGACGCATTTCGCTCGACGGCTCGCCGAGGTCGTCGGCGGGAAGCTGGTGCTCGATCCTGCCAGCCGCAGTCCGTACCTGGACCGCCTCGGGACGGACCCCGACCGATATGCGTTTCCGGCGCAGTGTCGGTTCCTCATCGACCGGTGTGAACAACAGCGCGATCTCCTGTCGCAAGACATCGTCAGTACGACCGTCGTGTCGAACTATCTGCAGGCGAAAGATCGCATCTACGCCTACCTGAACCTGGACGACGAAGAGCTCGCGCTGTATGAGCGCGTCCATGGCTATGTGGCGGTAGACGCCCTCCGACCCGACCTTGTCGTGTTCCTGCACGCGAACGCGCGTCAGCTTGCCCTGCGGATTCGCAGCCGGCGCTTCGCGTCTGAGTCTTGGATCAGCGAGACGTACCTGGAGAAGGTCGTTCAGGGCTACCACACGTTCCTCTTCCAGTACTCTGCCACCCCCGTTCTGGTCGTCGATACCGAAGGCATCGACATCAGCCATGACCGGCGAGCCGCTGACGAATTGGTCGAGGAGGCTGGCTTGCTATCGGACGGGAAGAAGAACTATGTGCTACGCCGTCGATGACGCTCGACGGCTGGTCATGCTCAGCCGAATATCCCGCACGACGAAGTCAACCATTCGCCCGGCACTTCGTCTATCATACGGTTCCACGCTTCTTGGGACGAGCTACGGAGAAGGCGGGTCGCCCACGCACCATTCGCCTTGCGATCAGGAACAGCGAGCTACATGACGGACACGGACGACGAGAGGGAATGAAGAACCAGCGATGAGACCACGCAAGAACGGCTCAAGCGCCCAATCAGCCCATGGTCCCTCGTGCGATCCGCGCAGAACGTTGTTGGCATCTCGCTTTGCCTTCGATGCTGACCGGGACAGGGGCACTGAGGGGGATCCGTGTGCACGGACTTCGCCGCGCGGCGGCGGGATTCCCGCCTTCTTGGTGCGCGTTGTCCTGTCCCTGACATTCGCCGTCGTACCGACGTGGAGTGTGCTCGCTCAGGGCTTCACAGTCGCCCCGTACGCGACGGACGCGCTTGACGAAAACGCGGCGCGAGACGCCGCATACGTCCCGACGTTCAGCCCCAACGGCGATGGGTCTCAGGATAGCGCTTTCGTCGTCTTTGTAACGGGCGTGCTGATCGGTAGCTACCGAGTGGTCATCGACACACGTGGACCGGGTGGTGTCGGGGGCCCGGACGGCACGTTCAGCGAGGCGGACGACTGGGTCTCCAAGGGCGCGGTTCAGTCGATGCCAAAGGTTCGTGCAGAGGAAACGACGATTGCCGTCAGTTCGGAGTGGGACGGTGCGGTGGCGTGGGGTTCCACCCAGAAGGTCGCCGAAGGAACCTACAAAGCCCAGATCGCCATCGACAGCTTCGACAACAAGATCATTGATGTCGGCGCAACGACGGCGATTGTCCAGATCACCGTGGACACGACCGCCCCTGTCGTCTCGCTCCGCGTCGGGTCGCTCTCTCCGAACGGCGACGGTTCCCGCGACTCCACGACGGTGTCATACGCCAGTTCAGAGACACCGGTTCGCCTGGACTTCGCCCTGACGGCGGGACCCATCCGAAACACGCCTGCGATCAGCCGTCCTTCGCCGCTGACGAAGACGGCGAACATCACATGGGTGGGAACCGACACTGCCGGGGCGGCGTTGCCCGAGGGCAACTACACGCTGGAAGCGGCGGTCACCGACATCGGAGGCAACGTCGGGAAGGCAACCGGCGACTTCACGGTCGATGTGACGGCTCCTGAGCTCGCGAGCATCACGCCGGCGAACGGCGCTCGACTGAATGCCGGAGTGACCGAATTCGTCGCGATGGTCAACGCCGGGACCGGCTCGGCGCTCGACTTCGACGCGTCGGGGACTGGAATCGCGCTGACCAGCCCGTCTGGAGCTCCGGTTGCCGGCACACTCATCATCGACCGTGCGACGAACACGCTTCGGCTTCAGCTCGGATCGTCACTTACCGCTACAGCCGGCAATGGAGTCTACACGGCGACTGTCACGGCCGTCGATAAGGCGGGGAACCGGCTCGCAAAAACCTCCTCCTTCACGCTCGACACGGTCGCTCCGGTCATTTCCGCTGTGACAACCGGCTCAGGCAAGACCATTGCCGGTGATGAGATCGTCGCGCTCAAGACGACCGACAGCATGTCTTTCGCCATCGTGGAGAGCGGAACCGGCGTGAATTTCGCCACAGCATCCGTGCGACTGACGAGCCCATCCGGCGTCGACGTACCGGTCTCGGTCTCCGAGACCGCCCCGCCTCTCGCCGTGGTGGTGGGATGGTCCAATCTATCCGAGAACGGACGCTACACGCTGACCGTGCAGAACCTGGCGGATGTCGCCGGCAACGTCGGCAAGCAGCGCAGCGTGCCGTTCTATCACGATCTCGTCGCGCCGGTACTGACGTCGCTGACCCATGTCGATCTCGCCGGCGGTACATCGCGCGTGAGCCAGCCGCCCGATGCGTTCGCCGCCAAGGTCCAGGACGCGGTCTCCGGCATCGACTTCGGAGCGACATCGCTCTCTCTCACGAAGGCTGGCGGCTCCACCGTCCCTGCGACGCTGGAGAACGATGGCGTCGACACGGTGACGTTGAGGCCATCCACGCGGTTCGCACTCACCGGCGCTGACGACGGCTCGTACACGCTTGCCGCGACCATCGTGGACAAGGCGGGGAACCGCCTGGCGCGCACGTTCCCTATCGTCTACGACTCGCAGCCGCCCAGGGTCGTGTCGACGACGCCAGCGGCGGGCTCGGTGGTGTCCGAGGCGCTGTCGCAGGCGCGCGTCACGCTGTCGGATGCGACGAGTGGCGTCGATCTGTCCGGCACGATCATCTCGCTGCTCGCTCCGGGCGGGGCGGCTCTCTCTGTGACGGCGCGTCCCACGGACGACACGACGATCACGATCTCATTCGACCCGCTCAAGACCGACGGATCGGCGGACGGCGTCTATGCCCTCCAGATCGTCGCGCGCGACCGCGCCGGCAACGTCGCGGGCACGATTCGCCGCGAGTTCACGGTCAAGACCGGTGCGCCGCGTATCGTGTCGGTGACTCCGGCGAACCGTGGTTACGTCTCGGCGCTGACGAGTGTGTCGGCGACGCTGTCCGGCGCGTCGAACGGCTCGCGGATCGAGGTCACGGGCCCCGACGGCAGAGCTCTGGTCGGCGCTTCCACCTTCGCGGACGGCGTGCTCGCGTTCACGCCACAGCCGGCGCTGGCGACCGACGGACGCGACGATGGGGTCTACACGGCTCGCATCACGCCGACCAACGCGGTCGGCACGTCCGGCGAGACCGGGACCTTCACCTTCACCTACGACACGCAGGTTCCAGAGATTCAGTCGGTCTCACAGATGGACCTCACGGCGGCGGAGTCGTTCGCCAAGGGAACCATCTCCAGGATCACGGCGACCCTCAATGACACGCTCACCGGCATCGACACCACGACATCCCAGATTCGTGTGCGCACGAAGGGCGGCTCGGAGGTAGTGGGATCGCAGACGACCGACGGGAAATCCGCCGTGTCGTGGCAGCTCGCGACGCCATTGGTGCCCGGTGGCGCACAAGACGGCGTCTATGCCGTCGCGGTAACCGCTCGTGACCGGGCAGGCAACCGCCAGGATCGCACCTACACGCTCGTCTACGACACCGTGGCTCCAGCGCTGTCGTCGACAACGCCCGCTGCCAGCGTCACGATCGCATCGGCGTTGTCGGAGGTACGTGCGGAGGTCCGTGACGCGGTGTCCGGTGTGAACTTCGAGAGTTCGCGTCTGGAGCTCACGGGACCTCGGGGTGTCGTGAACGCCACTCAGCGGGCTGATGGCAACGCTCTAGTCCTCGGTTTCCTGCCCCTCCGAACCAACGGGGCGGATGACGGCACCTACACGATCAACGTGACGCTGCAAGATCGCGCCGGAAACTCCGCAACCCGAAGCGTTCCGTTCTACGTGATCACGCGTGGGCTGCGCATCGTGTCGACCACGCCTGCAGCGGGCTCCACGGTCAACGAGCTGCGCACGGTTCAGGCGGTCCTCGAGGAACGTAGCGGCGCGGGTCTGGATTTGGACGCTTCGACCCTCGAACTGCTGAACGCCGCGAGCGCGTCCGTCCCAGGACGCATCAGCCGAGCCGGCAGCACGTTGACGTTCACGACGAATGCGCCGTTCTCGACGGACGGATCGGACGACGGTTCCTACACGATTCGCGTCACGGCGGTCGACGCGCTGGGGAACCGCATCGAGGATAGCCGCGTCGTCGCTCTCGATACGCTCGTTGCCACGGTGGCGAGCACGAAGCCCGCCGCCAATGCGACCGTTTCGGAACCGCTCTCCGAGATCACGATACAACTCGCCGACGACGGCAGCGGGCCCGATCTGATGGGTTCCCAGGTGATCGTCAAGGGCCCGACGGGCAACACGGTTCCGGCGAACCGACGCGCGTCCGGCGACACGCTCACGGTGACGTTCTCGCCGCTGACGGCTGCGGGAGCCTATTCCGTCGAGATCGTGCCGCGCGACTTGGCAGGCAATGCCGCCGAGAGCGCGATCCGCATTCCGTTCACCGTTGTCGTCCTGCCGCCTCGCGTCGTGTCGTTGGCGATTGGGTCCGGCTCGACCGAGTCGTCCTATCGTCGTGAACTCCGCGAGATCAAGGCAGGTCTCCAAGACTTGAGCGGATCCGGTCTCGACCTCCGAGAAGGAGCGTCATCCGTGCGCGTGACCGGTCCGCGCGGCGTGGTCGCCGGGAGGACGACCGCCAGCGGTACGACGCTCACGTGGACGCCGATCCTGCCGCTCGCGACGGACGGCACGGACGACGGGAACTACACCATCGCTGTGACGCCGGTCGATCTTGGCGGACGGACCGGAACGACGGTGGAACGCGCTGTCGTGTACGACTCTCGTCCGCCCCGCGTCACGGCGATATCGCCCGCGAGCCTGAGCCTCGCGCTCAGCTACATCGGTCAATCGATCACGCAGGCGGAGGCGACGCTGGTGGACGACGGCCAGTCGGGGCTCGATCTGGCTCAGCAGTCGGTCCGGTTGCTGGGACCCAACGGCTCCACCGTGGCGGGTCGTGCAACGACCGACGGAACGTCCCGCGTCGGCTGGCAGTTGACTTCGCCTCTGCCCACCGACGGCTCGGCGGACGGCGAGTATCGCGTCGTCGTCTCCGCTGTGGACCGCGCGGGGAACACGGGGAAGTGGGAATACGCCATCGCCTACGATACGCAGGCTCCGACGTTGGTGCGATCCGTGCCCGAGAGCGGCGGCACGCTGGCGACGAATGCTCTGTCCATCGTGGTCACGTTGTCCGACCGCGGAACCAGCGGGATCGATTTCGCGGCGACAACCGCGACGCTGCTCGCGCCGACAGGTTCAGCGGTGTCCGGCATCGTGTCCAACGACAGCGCCTCGACGCTGACGTTCACGTTCGCAGAGGACCTGACGCAGGACGGCACGCATACCCTCCGCCTGTCGATGGCGGATCGCGCGGGGAACCGGCGGAGCACGGACCTCTCGTTCTTCCACGCGGCGAACATCCCGACGGTCGCGTCGACAGCGCCCAAGACCTATCCAGTGGATGAGGCTTTCGCGCCGAAGGGGCTCGCGCAGGTCACAGCCACGCTCCAGGCGACGAACAACGGCGGCATCTCCTTGTCGCCCATCCACACCGAGATCCGGCTGACGGACAACAGCGGGAACACGGTCGCCGGCACGCAGTCGTCCAGCGGCAACGCCACGCTCGTCTACCGGCTCGCAAAGCCACTGGCAGACGACGGTTCCGACGACGGGACCTATCGGATCGTCGTCACGCCCGCCAATGCTGCCGGCAAGCGGGGCGTCGCCAAGACGTTCACGTTCGTCTACGACTCGCAGTCGCCTCGGATCGTCTCGAACTCTCTGCAGACGCTCTACCCGTCCAGCGGGTCGACTCAGAGCGTCGCCGGGTTCTCGGTGGATATCCGGGACATGTCTCCGGCTTCGGGAATCGACTGGGACAACGTGGACGACTCGTGGATGGTGCTTCAGGGCCCGGACGGCAAGCCGCTCGACGGTTCGGTTTCCGGAGACGGTTCCCAGTCGCTCGCGTTGATCCTCACGCGCCCCTTGGCGAGCGATGGGAGCCAGGACGGTGCGTTCACGCTGACGATCGCGCCGCTGGACCGAGCCGGCAACGAGACCGTCGCCATCTATGAGTTCGAGCTCGACACGAAGGCTCCGACCGTCGATGTTGCGACCCTGACGCTGAACGACCGACCTGTCATGGTCGACACGAACAGCCTGGAGTACCCGACAAGTGTGAACTCGGAGTCCGGTATCACGCTTCGGGTGAAGATATCGGATGACGGCGCTGGCGCGGATCTCGCCCGGTCGACGATTTCGGTCGTGTCGCCACAAGGAGCGCCGATCTCAGGCACGACTCGCCAGAACGGCACGGACACGCTCGAGTTCATCTCAGGGGCGCTAGCGGATCAGGGCATCTACCGAGTCCAGATCACAGCAGTCGGACTGGACGTCCACGGGTTGGGCATCCAGCCGTCTCGGACCGCAGGAGCCACGTTCCTCTACGAGAAAACCGCTCCGGTGGCAGCCATCACGAACGCCGGCGGCACTGGCGTCTTCGAGAGCAAGCCGGCTCACATCGCCGGGACGGCGAGTGACACGGCTGGTACTACCGGCGGCGGCAACCAGCAGTTGTCGGTGACGGCTTCGGGCGTGGCGCTCGTTGAGATCGGCGGCACGGGCCCGGACGGCGAGGAGCTCGCCTGGGAAGCCGCTGACGACGAGAGCACGGAGCAGCAGAAGGCATGGGCGCAATGGTCGGCAGACTTCTTGCCCAGTCGGTCCGGCAAGTACCGACTCGCGGTTCGTGTCACGGACCGCGCCGGCAACACGAACATCGTCGATGTCGGGACGTTGGAGTTCACGACCGCACTCGCGTTCAAGGGTCCCGTCTACTCGTGGCCCTCGCCGCTCCATCGAGACGCCGACACGGCGCACTTCTCGTTCGAGACGAACCAAGCGGAGGGCGCTCGCGTCACGTTGAGCATCTACGACGTGGCCGGCACTCTCTTGTTCAGCCGCACGGTCGATGCGTCGCGTGAACGCACGGCGAACAGTCAAGCGATGACGTGGGACCTGAGCAACCGCAGCGGCACACGCGTCGCCAGCGGCATCTACGTCTGGCAGGTCGAAGTCGACGACGGCTCGAGCAAGGTCCGCCGGATGGGACGACTCGTCGTAGTTCGATAGCGGACGCGCACTGGAGAACTGGGGCAGATGGAGACCTCGATGACGAGACGACCGATGCCAACCCTCGTGAGAACGATTGGTGTCGCGGGCGTGCTGCTGTCTGTGGCAATCGGAAACTCGACGGCAAGGGCTGAGAGTGACATCCATGAGAAAGCCGGCACTCGCAGTGCGGCATTCCTCAAGATGGAGTCCGGCAGCCGGGGCGCCGCCATGGGCGGTACGTCCGTGGGTATCACCGGAGACCTCGATGCTGCGTTTGGCAACCCTGCAGCCTTGTCGTCGATCGACGGTCGCCAGATCACCGGCACACACGATTTCTCGTTCGGCGGCATCAGTCACGACACGCTGATCTACGCCCATCGGGTGTCGCCGAAGCTGGCAGTCGGCGCGACTTTCCAGGGCGTGTTCGCTAGCATTGAGCGCCGTGCCGGAGACACGCTCGAGGCTGACTCGGAGTTCACGGCATCCACATACGCCATCGGTGGTGCAGCCGCGTGCCGTCTGGGATCGCTGAGCATAGGCGGCGCGGTGAAGGGAATCCGCGAAGACTACGACATCGACACGGTGACGGGAGCATCGTTCGACCTCGGAGCCCAACTCAGCTACAGGAAGATCGACCTCGGCGGCAGTGTGCTGAACCTGGGCCCAGACATCGACGATGCGCCGTTGCCGACGACCGTCCGTCTGGGAGCGTCCGCGTGCCTGTCGGACGACGGGCCCATGGTTGCCGTCGACGTCGTGATGCCGAGCGACGGCGACACGAGCGTCCGCGCTGGTACCGAGCAATGGTTCCGCGATCAGATCGCCTTCCGCGCCGGATACCAGTTCGCCAACAGCGAATCGCCTGCGAATGGGTTCAGCGTCGGCATCGGTCTGCGGTCGCAGGGTACCAAGGCGCTTGAGAACGTCGACTTCCAGCTCGACTACGCGTTTGTGCCCGACGATGGCGTGGGCGATGGGCATCGCGTTTCGTTTCTTGCGCGCTTCTAGCTCGCCCCCCTCGTGTTGCCTCCCGCAGGTCCATGCGCTATATTGGCGTGTAGAGCGGGGTGAAAGTGGGGCTCGGGCAGGCAGCCGAAATGGATCGAAGCGTGAATCACGCGGACGGTGTGTGTGATTGCGACCTCGAAGCCCGAACTGCCGGGCTCACACCGGGCAACGCGCGTGCTAGGGGCTTTGTCGAGCTTGAGGTGATCCACCTCCCGGAACACCGAACGATCATCTACTCGTGTGCCCGATGCGCGCGCAGGTTCGAGGGGTTTCACGAGCGCGGTAGCTATCGGTTCCTCCCAGTGCTAGGTGGTGAATGAAGCATTACGAACACGAACGCCTCCACGACCTGGCTGCGCGGTGCCTCCGCCAGCGCCTTTTCCAGCGCACTGGACATTCGATCCGTTTCGTTACCCCCAAACGACTCCCCTGGCGAGCCATCGTGGCGGTCGCGGCTTTAGCTACGGCTGCCTTTGGGCTGTCACTCGTGGTTGCCGGGCCATCGCTTGCGGCGTCCAAGGCGCTGAGGAGGTACGTACGGGCAACACACGGAGCCCCTCGCGTCGAGACCGCTACATCTCCTGCGACAGCGCCTCTCGCAGCCTCGATGTTGCCGCAGCCATTCGGTTCCGCCAATGAGAGCGGCTCCGACAGTCAGGCGTCGGACGCGCTTCCGCGACCGGTCGCCCCAACCACGGACTACTTGCTGGACGATCTCCGTGGATCCGCGACATACGTCGTCTGGACGCTTCCAAGCCGCGTGACCAACACGCAGATCGCTCTGCTGTGGCAGGCGAACGGGTTCGGTCCCGCGCTTGAGTTGCTCACAGCCCTGAACGACGACCGTCTCCTCGCCAAGTACGGGCTGAGGAGCCCGTTGCCGGACGGTTACATCCTCGCTGGAAGCTACCGGTTCCCGAAAGGGAGCCCAGCGCGGACCGTGGCGGCTCTGATGTTGGATGAGTTCCACGCTGCGACGGCTGACCTGTTCGCGGACGCGCGACGGCTCTACCCATCGATGAGCTCGCAGGATGTCCTGACGCTCGCATCGATCATCGAGCAGGAGGCGGGTACGGCAGACGGCAAGCGTCGCGTCAGTTCGGTGTTCCACAACCGGCTGAGACGCGGCATGCGGCTTCAGTCTGAGCCGACCATCGCCTACGGTCTCGGGAACCCGCAGCGGAGCATGATGCCTTCCGACCGCTCGGCGCAGTCGCCGTACAACACCTACGTGATCGACGGGATCCCACCCTCCCCCATCTGCAGCGTCAGCCTCGATAGCATCCGGACGGCGGTACACCCAGCCGAAACCGCGTACCTGTTCTTCGACGTCGGAGAAGGCGGAAAGAACCGGTTCTCGACGACGCTTGCCGAGCATGTGGGCGGAAGCCTAGCCGATACGTCGTTGCCGTGACCGCGATGCCGACATCATCCACTGACCGTTCCAAGGACGAATCCACCCTTCAGCAGACGGTCGCGTCGCCTGCCGTCGTGTCCGGCATCAGTCTGATGCTGGGAGTCGAGGCGACGATGCGCGTCTGCCCGGCAGCACCGAACACGGGGATCGCCTTCCAACGAGTCGATCAGCCGGCTCGCCCAACGGTCGCGGTCGTCCCGGAGAACCTAGTCAGCGACTTGGGCAGAAGCACAGGGGTGCGGGCGGGCGAAGCCAGCGTTCAGACCATCGAACACGTCATGTCCGCGCTGGCGGGCGTCGGCATCGACAACGCTCTCATCGAGATCGACGCGCCGGAGCCTCCGATTGGCGACGGCAGTGCCAGCCCCCTCGTTGACGCGATCATCGACGCTGGGATCGCGACTCAGGCGGTACCGCGTCGCCGGCTGCGGCTGTCGGAGCCGATCCACGTCGAGCACGGTGATCGGCGGATCGACCTGATTCCGTCGGATCGATTGCGCGTCACGTTCGTCTTCGACAACTACGGCAGAGCGGGCGTTCAGACGCAGATCGCAACGTTCGACATTACGCCTGAGACGTACCAGCGCGAGATTGCGCCTGCGCGGACCTTCTGCTTCGAAGATGAAGTCGCCGCGCTCCGATCCGCCGGGCTTGGTAAGGGAGCGGACGACTCGAACGTGCTCGTGATCGACGAGAGCGGTCAACCCGGCGGCGGGCACGCCTTCCGCTTCCAAGACGAGATGGTGCGCCACAAGGTTCTCGACCTGATCGGCGACCTGTACACGGCGGGTTCACTGCCGCTCGCTCACATCATCGCGGTTCGGTCGCAGCACGCTCTGAACCTCCAGCTCAGCCGACAGTTGGCAGAACTATGCCGTCAGCAGCAGGAGATTCGCGTCAGCGAGCTCGAACCGCCGCTCGACCTGACCCAGATCGAGGGCATCCTGCCGCATCGGGCTCCCTTCCTGTTCATCGACCGAGTCGTGCAGATCGAAGGCGAGCGACGGATCGTTGCCGTGAAGAACGTCACCGGCAACGAGGACTTCTTCCGAGGGCACTTCCCAGGCAGACCCATCATGCCCGGCGTGCTGATCGTCGAAGCGCTCGCCCAGGCTGGCGGTGTCCTGCTGATGAGGAGTCCGACCTTTGCCGGGAAGCTCGCGTTGTTTATGACCATCGAAGACGCCAAGTTCCGCAGACCGGTGACTCCGGGCGACCAGTTGCGTCTTGAAGTCGAAGCCTTGCGCGTACGCGCGCGGGTCGGTAGACTGCGCGGCGCCGCCTACGTCGGCGACACGCTGGCGGCCGAAGCGACGTTCAGCTTTGCAATCGCCGACCGCGATGCCGTTGGGTAGCCCGCGTTGGCGAGAGACGTGGACCAGTTCGCGGATCCTCAAACACGAGCACCTGTATGCCTGACATCCACTCAAGTGCCATCGTCAGTCCGAACGCCATCTTGGCTGATGACGTACAGATCGGGCCATTCTCGATCATCGACGATGACGTGACCATCGGATCGGGCTCCAGGATCCACGAGCACGTCAAGGTGGCGCGACACACGACGATCGGTTCGGGTTGCGAGCTGTTCTTCGGAGCAGTTGTCGGGCACGTGTCCGTCGACTTGAAGTATCGAGGCGGCATCTGTAGAACCGACATCGGCGACCGCACGGTTCTCCGTGAGTACGTGACGATCTCGGCGTCGTCGTTCGACGGAGGAACGACGTCGGTGGGGAGTCGATGCCTCCTGATGAACTGGTCGAACGTCGCCCATGACTGCGTCATCGGAGACGGCGTGATCATGGCGAACTTCGCGACCCTCGGCGGCCACGTGCAGATCGAGGGCAACTGCCGCATCGGAGCCCACTCCGCGTTCCACCAGTTCGTCCGCGTGGGTCGGGGCTCGATGTCGGGAGCCTGCTCCAAGTTCGTCCAGGACCTGCCTCCCTACACAGTTGCAGACGGTCATCCAGCGCGACTTCGGGGGCTGAATCTGCTCGGGCGCGGGACGGCTCAGAGCCACCCGATGAGAGACGTGCCGGAAGAGTCCGTTCGTCGTCTGAAGCAGGCGTACCGCATCCTGTTCCGCAACGCCACCAACCTGAGCGTGAACGTGGCGCGCGTGCGCGACGAAGTCGAGGACGATGCGTACGTGTCGCACCTCCTCGAGTTCATCGAATCATCCAAGCGCGGCGTCTGCCGCTGATGGTCCCCATGACGGAGCCGCTTGGAATCATCGCAGGAGGCGGGCGTCTGCCCGTCCTGCTTGCCCAGCGCGCCGCTCACCATCGACCCGTGGTGGTAGTCAGCATCGCCGAGAAGACTCAGCCGGAGCTCCTTGCGTCTGCAGCCCGACTGGAGCGCGTTCCCGTCGGGCAGATCGCTTCGATCCTCGCCGTGTTCGATGAGTCGGGAACCAAGGAGCTTGCCATCATCGGCAGCGTCCGCAAGGACGTTGTGTTCCGCCCCACGCAGCTCGACTGGCTCGCGCTGAAGATCCTCGCCCAGACACGAGCTCGTGGCGACCAGGCGATCCTCGCGGCGATCGGCGATGAGTTCGCGCGTCGTGGGTTCGTCATCGCCGATCAGAGGTATCACCTCGGCGACATCGTCCCGAACGCGGGACCGGTGACGAGTCGCCGCATCGGGAAACGCGCGGCGGAAGCGGCGGCATCTGCCATGGCGCTGGCTCGGAGCGTCGCCGATCTGGACATCGGTCAGACGGTAGTGGTCAAGGATGGCATACCGGTCGCCATTGAGGCGATCGAGGGCACGGACGCGGCGATCCGCCGTGGCGCAGAGCTCGGCGGGGAGGGCGTCGTCGTCGCCAAGGCGGCGCGTCCGGAGCACGATTTCCGGTTCGATGTGCCGACGATTGGCGCAGACACGATCCACGTTCTGATCGAGGCACACGCGTCGATGATCGTCGTGGAGGCGGGCAGGACGTTTCTGCTCGACCGCGAGGAGTGCGTGCGACAGGCGGATCAGGCAGGTCTCCGCATCATGGCACTATAGACGTGGACTCATTCGGCTCCGAGGTCCTCGTAGAGCCGCGTGTACGTGTTGTAGGCGTGCATAACCTTGAAAATGTGGTTGCGGGTCTCGTCAATCGGTATCTGCTCGATGAACTCGTCTCGATCCGTCACCCCGAACTCAGTCTGCCAGCGACTCATGCGGCCCGGCCCGCCATTGTAAGCCCCAGCGACCAGGTACGGATCGTCGCCAAACTGATCCATCAGTGAACGCAGGTACCAGCTCCCGATGCGGATGTTCACCTCCGGATCCAGTAGCATGGACGTCGTGAACGACTCGATCCCGAGCCGCTGCGCGACGACCTTGCCGGTGTCCGGCATGACCTGCATGAGTCCGTAAGCTCCCGCCCACGACTTGACCGTCGGGTTAAACCGGCTCTCCTCGCGAATGGTCGCGGCGATGTAGTGCGGGTCGATGTCGAACTCCCGCCCCTCCTTCTCAATGGCTTCGGGGTATGGCAGCGGGTAGAGCAGTTCGCCGATCTCGATTGGGGGCGCGGTTCCGTTGGATCGCACCTCGGGCAGCGTCGTGAAGCGATACGCGGCGAGGTATGCCTGATACGGCTTGCCCGCTGCCTGATAGGCCGTCACGACGTGGAACGTGTACTTGGCGCGCTGCGACGCGTCGCGCTGCGCGAGCGAGGTCAGTTCCGCGATGGCGGCTCCGTAGTCGCTCAGCGCCTCCATCAGCGTGACTCGGTCGGATACCTGGCCTCGAAGCGTATCCAGCGATATGGCGGACTTCGCGACGACACGGCGCAGTGCCGGCACGACGGACCGTGGTATTCGGCCGTCGGATTCCAGTGCTCCCAGACGCTCAATCGCTCGGTCGACGTAGTAGTAGGTGTCCGCCTCGACGACACGGCGATAGGCGTCTGCTGATTCCGACCACTTGCCGACGCGCTCAGACAGCTTGCCGATCCAGAACCACGCGCGACCCACATGGCTGCTCTTGGGGTGCTGCAATACGAGCGACGTGAGAGATTGGATCGCGGAGTCGTTCGACCCGAGCTTGATCTGGCACCACGCCGACTGCCATGAGGCTTCATCGCCGAACGAGCTCTTGCCGAAGTCGCGCGCGACGCGGGAGTAGAACGCCAACGCGCCGGCGTAGTCGCCTGCGTCCTTCAGCGTCCACGCATGTTCCATCAGGCACTCGACGAAGACATCGGATTTGGGGTAGAGCCGCTCGAGATCGTCGAACACCTTCAGCGCCGTCGTGCGCTTCTGGTCACGGCGCGCCGCGAGCGCCTTCTGGAGCGTCCCGCGAGCTTTGTAGCTGGCTCCCGCCGTCGCGATCAGCTTGGTGAAGACCTTGTTCGCGTTGCCCCAGTCGCGCTCCCGCATGTACGACATGCCGACAGCGTAGCGGGAGCGGTGGGTCAGGTCGTCGCTTCCCGACCGCACGACCTTGTCCCACAGGTCACGCGCTCGAGCGCGCTGACCGTTGTCGTGGAGCACCTGTGCCTGCAGGAACTCCTGGCGACGCGTCAGCTTGAGCGCAGGGTTGGCAGACACGATGCGCTGGAGCTCCTCCACAGCGCGCAGTGCGTGGGCGTCGTTCCCTTTCTCCTCGATGAGCGTCTGAAGCAGGTCGAACGCCTCCGCATGCTTGTCGATGCCCGACAGCGCCTTCGCCGCGCGCACGCGCGCCGACCGTCCCAGGTCTGGATCGTCCGCGATGGACTGGAACGCAGCCAAGCTCTTCCCCGATTCGCCGGACGCTTCATACTCCTCCGCCAGCGCGAACGTGGCAGTCGCGGGCAATGGGAACGCGGGGAAGTCCTGCAAGAGAGAGCGGAGGGCGTCGACTGCCTCATCGTGCCTCTGCAGGCGTCTCAGGCACTCCGCGCGGTAATATCGCGCCATGTCGCGGAGGATGAACCCCTCGACATCGCACCGCGCATAGGCGGCGGCGGCCTCCTCGTAGCGCTCGGCTGAGCGAAGGGCGTTCCCGAACACGTAGGACGCTCTGAGCCGCACCGCTTCGTCACGCGCGCCACGAGCGATCTTGCGGATCGCCTCCTCCCACTCGGCGTCAGGCGATTCTCTGGTTCGCGACTCCTCGACGAGCGATGCAAGACGCCTTTCCGCCGCCCGCTCATCGCAGCCGGATAGCAGCCACACGCCGACCGCCACGCAGACCGCTGCGGCGAACCTTGCCGCCCTCCGGGCCGCGGGCTCGCGGAAAATGCGTGCCACGAACGTGGTGACGTCAGCGCCGTGGCGGAAAACCCTGTCGATCATGCATCACCCGCTGCGGCGCTCGCCAGCTCGATCCTGATGCCCGCCTGTCTCATGTCTTCCAGAGCGCTGTCCTTGTCTCCTGAATGCAACTCGACGGCGCGCGTCGCGTCGACCAAGACGGTCACGTCGAATCCGAGACCGCGCGCATCCATCGCTGTGAACCGAACGCAGTAGTCCGTGGCGAGCCCGACCACATGGACCTGCGTGACCCCCTGCTGCCGTAGGTAGTCTCCGAGACCCGTCGAGTGACGTCTTGCCATGTCGAAGAACCCCGAATAGCTGTCGATTACCGGATCGGTGCCCTTTTGAAACACGTGGCAGATCGGCTCCGTGTTCAGCTCGGAAACGAACTCAGCGCCCGGCGTTCCCTGTACGCAGTGGTCGGGCCACAGCACCTGATGGAACCCGTCCAGTTCTAACGTGTCGCCCGGACGCGCTCCGTGGCTCGACGCGAAGCTCGCGTGACCGGGCGGATGCCAGTCCTGCGTGGCAACCACGAGCTTGTACTGCGGCATGATCGCATTGACGACCGGCACGATTGCATCGCCGTCCGGGACCGCGAGTGCCCCTCCTGGGCAGAAGTCGTTCTGGATATCGACGAGGATGAGTGCGCGCTTCGCCCGATTCACGTCTGGCTCTTCCGTCGGTATTGCCCCATCAGCTCGATGCGTCGTTCGTGCAACGACGCTTCGAGCCCGACCGGGAACTCATGCGGGTTCAGCAGCCGAAGGATCCCAGGATGCAGACGTTTGAGATTCGATGCCGTGTTCTCGCGCGATGCTGCCAACGCCGGTAGGTCGTACACGCGCGACCCGCCGCGAAAGACGGGGATGAGCACGTCCCTGTACGTCGCCCAATGATTGATGCGCCGCTGTCGTGTCGGATCGAACGGATCGACGATTGTGCAGGCTCCGCGCACGGGTCGCCGCACGTCGTAAACGGCGTCTGCCACGTCCAAGCCCTCCTCGGACCGGAAACGCCGCGTCTGAAGGATGCCCGGCGTAGACACCTTCACTGCCTGCTCGGACAGCTTCAGACGTTCGCGCCACGCACCCGACTCATCGCGCACCGCCGTCAGCTTGAGGACCCCGCCCAGAGACCCTTGTCCGTAGCACGTCACCAGCCGCGTGCCGACACCCCACACGTCGACGCGGGCTCGCTGAGACTTGAGGCTGGCAATAGTGTGTTCGTCGAGATCGTTGCTGGCGACGATGATCACGTCGTGGAACCCAGCTTCGTCCAGCGCGGCTCGGGCCCGGGTGCTGAGAAAAGCGATATCGCCGGAGTCGAGGCGGATGCCGGCGAGCCGATGCCCCTCGTCCCGAAGCCGCCTGCCTACCTCGATCGCCTGTCGCACGCCGTCTTGCGTGTTGTAGGTGTCGACCACGAACACGCAGTTGTTGGGCAGGGCGTCGGCGTAGGCGTCAAACGCCGCGAAGTCGTCATCGAAGAACATGACCCATGAGTGGGCGTGCGTGCCCATCGTGGGCACTCCGAACAGACATCCGGCAAGCAAATTGCTCGTGCCAGCACACCCGCCGATGTAGGCAGCCCGGCTCGCGGTCACGCCGCCGTCGATGCCAGGGGCGCGCCGCAAGCCAAACTCGATGACGCGGTCGCCTTCCGCCGCGAGGCACACGCGCGCCGCCTTCGTGGCGATCAAGGACTCGAAGTTGGCGGCGTTGAGCAACGGCGTCTCGAGCAACTGGCACTGGAGGATCGGGCCCTGAATGCGCAGAACCGGTTCGTGCGGGAACACGACGGAACCGTCGGGCGCGGCGTCGAGATCGCAGGAAAACCGAAGGCGACGCAGGTAGGACAGGAACTCCGGCTCGAAGAGAGGAGCGCCGTCATTGCCACGCAGATCGGCGAGATAGTCGGTATCCTCGGCGGTGAACCGAGCCGTCTCGAGCAGATCGACAATCGTTCGCAGCCTGCACGCGACCGTAAAGCCGCCCTGAAAGGGGTTCTGTCGGAAAAAAAGGTGGAACACCGCTTCTCGGTCATGGACGCCGCGCTTCCAGTAGGCGTACGCCATCGTCACCTGGTAGAGATCGGTCAGGAGCGCGAGCGGGCGGCGATAGAGCGATGTGATCGGAGTCATGTGGAGAATCCGGCGGTGTCAGGATTCGGGCGCGCTCAGAACCGGATCATCAGACGTCCGTCAGCCTCGCGAGTTGGGAACACGCGGGCTTCGTAGGGCTCGCCTTCGGCGCAACGCCCTGAGATCAGCGAGAATCGTAGTGTATGGTCCGGGCACTCGACAAGCAGCCCTGGCTCCAGCGTGCCTTCGCTGAGTGAGCCCCCCATGTGGGGACAGATGTCGCCCAGCGCGTAGCGGGCGCCGTCCGTGGAGAAGATTGCGATTGGCGTCCCACGGATGGTGACTCGTCGGACCGTCTCGGGCGGGTAATCAGCGACGGGCCCAATATCGACCCATGACTCGCGCCGTCGGAACCACGCCACGTCATCGTTCCTGATCGGTATCGACGGCAGCCAGCCCAAGCGCCGAGAGCGTCGGCAGCTTGTTGCGGATCGCGCGAACTCGGAACGGAATATCGGCGACGAACCGCTGGCAGAAATCGCGGACGGCGCGCAAGTCAGCCTTGGAATCGCCGGTCGGGCGAACGCGGTAGATGGTCAGGCACTGTCGAAGCGTTTCTGGACTCAACGTGTCCGGCGTTGCGTCCTTCCACACGGCAACGAACCAGGCATCCGCTTCGTCTTTGATCCATTGAAACGAGTAGCCAGCGACCTCGTGTGTCTCGCTCACCCGCCAGGTCATCGTCGGTTCCCGACTGGAGTCATCGCCGAATGAGGCTGTAGACGACAGCGCCGGTGGAGATGGCGCTCAAGATCGCCATCCAGTTGATCGTGAAGCGCTTGGACACGCGGACGACATCGCCGGGGTAGACCCAGCTCTCAGTGGACGTTTCCTCCAATGCCAACCGATCCACAGAGCCTCTTGCCCGGATCACCTCGATCGACTTCAAGTCGGCTTCGTCCAAGATCGCTCCACCTGCGAGCGACAGGGCTCGCGCGACCGTGATCGGTCCACGCACGCGCAGCATGCCTGGATTGTGGACGTAACCCAGGACGCTGATCTCCTCGACTCGATAGGCGTTTGGCACGTAGAGTGTGTCGCCGCTGCGCAACGTGGGGCCCGAGTCAGAACCTTCCCAGAACCGCTCGGAGCCGCCAACCGGTTCCACCGAGCCGTCGCGCCTCAGAACCACAAAGTCCGAGACGCTTCCCTTCTCATCGACGGGCCCGCCGGCGAGACCGAGCGCGTACCGCACGGAGACCGGACCAGCGACATAGTAGACTCCGGGCGTCTGCACATTCCCGGTGACGCGGATCGACGACCGCGCGGCGACCACGATGGCTGTGCCGTGTCGCACAAGCGTGTCGGGTGACAGCGTTGCATCCACGGTGGAGGCTTCCTCCCCGACGGCAATGACATGCACTCTTGTCAAGTCCGCGACATCAGGCACGCTCCCTCCTCCGAGCATGATCGCACGCTGGACGTCGATCTCGCCCTCCGCGAACTCGTAGCGTCCGGGAGTGCGAACCTCTCCTCCGACGTACACCTCGTTGGCGCGTGGCACTGGCACGACGACCACTTCGGCGTCCGCCAGCTTCGGGGTCAGCCCCTCGCGCAGCAGGGCTTGCAGCTCCGTCAACGTCCGTCCAGCGGCGATCACGTTGCCCACGACGAAGTATACGAACGTGCCGTCCCGTTGGACTTTGACCTCCTGGGAGTATTCCGGACGGTTCAGCACCGCGATGCGCAGGGAGTCGCCGGGCATGATCCGATACACATCCGTGTCCGCCGCGAGGGTGTGACTGATCGCGATCGCCCACACGAGACTCCACGCGAACACCAGCCGGTTTCGCTGCCGATGGAACATCGCCGCAGCGGAGGGGTTCATCGGCTGCCGTTCGCCCCGGTCGGGCTCAGCAGTCGAGCGCTCAGCCGCTTCCCGAGCACGAAGTGCTTGCGATCTGGGTACCATAGGAACCGATCCTCGCCGTCCATGAAGTAGCTCGGGTAGCTCGCCGGTTCGACACGCCGGCTCGGGCCCAGCACAACGCCGTCCGTGTCGCATAGGAGCCGTGGCGTGCCGAAGCGAAGCGGCTGATGGTCGTCCGGCGCGTACGTTGCGGCGGCGATCCACGAGGGGCGTCGGTTACGTCGATAGTCCGTCGGATTCGTCCCGCCGAACGACGTACCGTCGTTGTTGTTGAACAGCAGGAAGTACCCGCCGTCTCCCGTCTCGTACAGCGGCGCTGGCGAGATGGGATTCAGAACGAGCTCGCCGCCGTCCTGATACCGGAGCGGCTCGGGATCAGACCATTCGGCGCCGTCGCCAGTCCCGATGGAGTAGGCGAGATACCCGTTGAGCGTTCGCATCGCCGTCAGCAGCCTGCCGTCTGGTAGTCGCACGGTGGCGGGTTCCTGCGCTACGGAGATCGACGGCGCATCGCGACTAGCCACGCGCAGACCATTCGGGGCGTCGGGCAGCGTCGTCATGCGTATCTGCGATGGATCCGTCTCGGTGAGGATGTTGTCGAATCGCCAGAACCACACTTCGCTGTCGATGTTCAGGAGGTTTGGGCTGCCGGTTCCCCAGCGCGTCCATCCTTCCATCGGAACGCCGTCCGCGTTCAGGAAGCTCTGGAAGCACGCCACCCAGTTCACGGGCACAGCCGGATCCGGATGGTCGAGAGCCCCGCGACCGATGCGTAGGTGGTCGAACGGCTCGGACCAGGTTCGCCCGTCGTCTTCGCTGTAGCGGAACCGAAGAATGCCGGTCGTGTCGTCGCGGCAGTCGGTAATGCCGATGTTCTTGTTGCAGAAGAGGTAGATTCTGCCCAGGTCCGGGGCTTGGATGAAGAACGACCAGCTCGCCAGACCGGTTCCCGGTCGATCCGACGCCGATGCCCCGTCGATGACTACAGGCGCAGACCAGGTCCTGCCGCGATCCCCGCTGCGGCTGACGACGATCCTCTGGTCTGGGTGGTTCTCGTGTGTCGACATGGTCCAGGTCGCGAGAAAAGTACCGCGCGGGGTCGGCGTCACGATGATCTGCTGGTTCTCGCTGTCCCGCTCGAACTCTCCGGACGGTCTGTAGACCACATAATCCGGGCGAGTGCGGTTGACCTCGGTCGCATAGGTCGGGCAGGGATCCGGCATCGGGATGTCCTGACAGTTTCCTGTTCTAGCCGTGAACGCGGACGCCGGTTCAATTCGGAGTCGCCGGTCAGGGACAATCTATCACGCGCGAGCATCTGGGAGCATCGGGAACAGCGTGCGCATGTTGTCGTCAGTCAGCGGCGACCCGTACTCGCAGGGCTCGAACGCCTCCGCGAAGCGGAATCGACCACCCTCCTCTTCGCCGTAGAGCTTGACGAGGAGATCGCGGTACTGGTCGGCGCTGCTCCGTCGGTTCCATCGCTCCGCGAGCCACTGTCTCCGCTCTGCCTCGTCCTCCGGAACTTCAGCGAGATATCCGCCGTTGTACGGGAGCCACTCGTAGACCTGCGACGTATGACAGTGGAGCATGTCCAGCTTGCGCTCGACGACTTCGTCGATGCCGATCGCCACGGTCGGCTGGAACGGCAGCGGCTTCTGGAACCCATCGGAGACGTAGGCGATCACCGGGTTGTAGTTGAGATGGCGGACGTCGGCGCAGATGTTGGGCACCGTGACGAGGTACGCCGAGTCCTGCACGAGCACGGAAGCGTACCGGTGGTCTGGATGGTAATCCCATGGTCGCGGCGTCAGAACGAGATCGGGCTCGAACTCCCGGATGATGCGGATGAGTTTCCTCCGGTTCTCCAGTGTCGGTTCGAGCTCGCCGTCATGGTTGTCGAGCGTGATGTATTCGATTCCGGCGACGTCGCCAGCCCTCCGTGCCTCCGCCGTGCGACGCTGCGCCAGGATGGCTCCACCTTGCTCATGGTGTCCCGCGTCGCCGTTCGCGACGGACACGAACCGCACACGGTGCCCCATCTGCGCGTAGAGGATCGCCAGACCGCCAGCCTTGATGTCGCAGTCGTCGGGATGCGCGCCGAACACCAGCAGACCGAGGCGATTGCTCTGCATCGCTGTCTCCTGTCAACGGTTCATGCGTGCCGTCGCCTGCGTTCCGCCGAAGCCAACGGGCGATGAAGCACGCACAGTCATGGTGTAGTGCTCCCGGATCGCCTGCCGCTCCAAGTTCAACTCGGGTGAATGGCGGCGGACATCTCCGGTGATCGCCTGCGCCGCCTCGTCCGCCTTGAACCGCACATAGCGCGCTTGGTGCTCTGCCGCGCGGCTCGAGTCACCCATTCCGCGGTAAGTCAGCATGAGATTGTAGTGAGCCGTCAGGTCCTCCGGGTCGACTTGGAGCGTCCTCCCATAGTACTCAGCCGCCTTCTCGAAGTCACGCATGAGGAAGTGGACCTTGCCGAGCTCGTTCAGGATCGTCTTGTCACGCGGGTACTGCTTGGCGGCGATGCCGAACTCCGCCAGTGCCTCGCGGAATTCGCCGCGCGTCCGATGCGCCTGACCCATGAGCACATGGGCTTTGGCGCGATGGGGGTTCGTTGAAGGGGTGGCATCCAGCAGACGGATCGCCTCACGGAGATTGCGCTCTGCGGCATCCAGATCGCCTTCCCGAACCTCGGCTCTGGCGACGTTCACCCAACCGTCGGCATACTCGGGATCCATCCGCGTGACCAGCTCGAACACCGTCCGCGCGTTCTTCAAATCGCCCTGCAGGAACAGGCCGATGCCGTAGTCGTTCCAGCGTTCGCGCAGTTCCTTCGAAGTCGCCGTCCGAGGAGCGACCGCCGGTGCGTCTGCAGGAAGCACGCGGATCGTCTTGGTGTCCTCGGCAACCGTGATCACCGGCAGATTCGGGATGGACTTCACTACGCCAGCGACACCGGACGTGTCGCCCGTGAACGACCACGTACGGTCGTCGTGGTGCAGGTCGTAGCTCCCGTCGCCATTGGACACTCCTGCATAGGCGAAGTTTGTGTTGTATCGGTCGAACTTGCGGTAGTGCAGACGGGCGGTCAGAGCAATCGTGTCACCGGCATCGGGGGGAATATCGAGGCGGAAGTGGACCGTATCCGCAGCGCCTGGCGGTATTCCGCGTGCGTAGAGCACGGTCCGAGCCGCCCACGCATTCCGCTTGTTGATGACGTTCCCGCGTGCGTCGAGCATGACAGAGCGATAGAAATGAGCACCTCGGTCTACGCTGCCGTCGGGCTCGATCCCGCCAGAATGGAATACGGTTCGACCACGGTTGTCCTTTGCTTCCAGCTCGACCCACACGTCGAAGGCGTCGAATGTGCCACCTGGGAACCGATGACCGACGCCTCGTGTTCGGACGACGACCGACATGCGCGCCGAATCGCCGCGACGGATCGCGGCATCAACAGCCCCAAGCGGAGCGATGATCTGGCTGACATCCACGGTTGACCCGCCGGATGCACCGTGGATCAGCCCCGACTCGTCACCGCTGAGCGTGAATGCCATCGGGCCCGATCCCGCTGTGGAGCCATCGACCGCCTGTTCATCGGCTCCGATCACCATGCCGAAGATATCCAGCGTGACGATCTTCGACTTGAGGAACTCCTCGGTTGCTTTCAGTTGGTCGGGCAGGTCCCACGCGTAGGGGAGCGCCGTGTTCGCGGCTGGGAACCGGTGCGAGTGCACCATCCCCTGGATGTTGCCCTTGTCCTTCGACGGCACGAGCGGCATGTGGCAGTCGCCGCAACCCTTGGGCGTCGGAGGGTAGTAGAACGACATCGCCCCCTGCCCGGAGACGCCGCTCGACTGCCAGGCGTCGTACTCGTTGAAGCCTCTCACCCAGCGGAAGTGGTTCACGGGTTCATCGAGATGCACTTTGTGGCAGCCTGAGCAGAACTCAGACGTCTGCTCCGTGTGGAAGTCCTTCAGGAAGGTCTCGCGATGCGGCGCGGGGTCCAGATGGACGACGAAGTCGTGCAGCGCTTTGAGCAGCGGATTCGAGGTCTCTGCGAATCGGTGCATGGTCGGGTACTCGTACACCATCCCGCCGTTGCCCATCGTGTTCTTGACGTGGGCAATCGAATGGCAAGCAGAACACCCCAGTCCTGCGTGCGCTTCCGGCGTATCGAGCTGTTCGACGATGGGACGGGTCCATCTGCCGGTGAGGAGCACGGCGGGATCGTGGCAGCCTGCGCACCACTTGGAGCCCTCGATGCCCTGGACCTCCTGCATGTAGGTGATTGAGCGGCGGTACCACTGGTTGTTGAACGACGACAGTCGATGCGCTGATTCGCGCCATTGCGCCGTGATGTCTGGATGGCAGCTGCTCGCGCCGCATTGCTCGGATTCGAGGAAGAACGACGAGGGAATGAACTTGCCGTCGGATGTCTCGACGGACGATGGGAAGAAGGGGCTCTCCGTGCCCGCGGCATTCTCGCCCGACATCGACTCCGGGGGTAGCTGGGGGTTGCGAACCAGCTCGGAGCCGTAGAGAGCCCCGGAGTTGTTTGCGGGTTTGGAAACGGAAGTCGGTAGCGCCCGTAGAACGAGAGCGAGCACGGCGACTACGCCCACCGCCATCGCGACGCGACGACGCCACTCGGACGAGACGACGAGCGGCAGCAGCAACGCGCCGGCGGCAAGGGACCCCGCATGGGCCCACACGATCCATCGATGGGGCTTCGTCGCGCCGAGTACGACGATGGCGACGCCCGAGATCACGCCCACAGCGAGCAAGACGCCGGTCGCCCGGCGAAGGACGCCCGGTCCGCGCAGCAGACGCGCCAACGGAGGAAGTCCCAACACCAGAGCGACGCCCGACAAGCCCAGGTGCAGCAGAACGTTCGCCACGTACAGAGCCGTGGGATCGTTCCGAGCCCACAGATACACGCTGTTCAGTGCCAACACCGCACACGCCGATGCCAGCCAGACGTGACGCCGAACCATCCGTCGCCTCCCTATCCACGCAGTGCGCCCACCTCACCGAAGCGTGAATCTCGCGTGCACGGTCGTCATGACATCCTTCTCGATGGTCGATGTGTCGTACCGCCCGTCTCCCGAAACATCCGTGGAGAGTGGCGGCAGCACCTGGATCACCCCCGCCGACACGGACTTCATCTTCCCGAGCCGCGATCCGCCGTTCTCAGCAGCCGTCTGAGCACGGCGCCGCGCATCCTGCACCGCCCCCTTCAGGAGCTCGACTCGCAGGTCCGGCAGCTCCGTGTAGTAGTACTCCAAACCTTCTGTCCAGATCACCAAGCCTTGCTCCATGAGCTTCGTGATGTCTTGCGCGACGTGGGTCGCCAGCGGCACGTCCTTCGTTTCGAGCGTGATCCGTTGGCGGAGCAGGTACTCCCCGGGTCGCGTCTGCCACTCCTGACCGACTCGAACCGTTTCGTACTGCTGCTCGACGGACACCGGCGCGACGGTCAAACCCTCGTCCGTCACGCCCTCGCCTTTCAGATAGGCGGTCACGACCTCCAGGTCGGATTCCATCTGGACGGTCGCGGCTCTCAGGTCGCGACCCGTCGTCTGTCGAGTGAACGATGCCGTCCATTTCGCTACGTCCGACGTGATGCGCTGCTTGGTGGACCCGGTCACGGACAAGGTATCCGGTCGCACACGGACCCGATAGAACGTTATCGCCAGCACGACCACACTCAGGAACATGCTGACGCCGAGAACCAGACTGACAGCTACCCAGGTTCCACTGCGCGAGTTGTCGCCGTTCATATCTCGACCTTCCCAGACAGCCGCGCAACGCCGTCCATATGCGGTCGGCGCGAGCGCTCATTAGCTATCAGCATAATACGCCGGGAGTGCGTCTGTCGAGCTCGCCGCATGCTTCGGCGCTTTATGAGCCACAGCCAATAGGGTTCTTTGACCGCGTTGCCGACTGCGCTATCATTCGCTCACCTCGAATCGGGGAATATCGTGGGGGTAGTCGTCTGGTTCATGGTCGGGGCTCTGCTGTCGGCCGTCGCAGGAGCGGTCGGCGGGCTCCTGCACCCATGGGCTGGATGGGTCGCCGCCGTCGCCGCGGGATGCCTCTGTTCTGCCATGTCGTCGCGGGTCGCCGCCGCCGCTGGAGCCGCCGCTGTGTCAGGAGTCTTGGGTGCGTGGCTTGCGCCGTCGGCGTTCTGGGGCGGCACGGCAGGGCTGGGAGGCACTGCCGTCGTGTGCGCGGGCATCGTCGCTCGACGCGTCGGCGAGACTCGGTTCCTCGTGGAACGTCCCGCATCCAGACGCGGACGGACCTCGCGTCGCCAGGACACACCTGAGGACCAACTGCCGTCAGGGACGAGTGCGCTGCGCCCTCGAGAGATCGAGACCGTGATGCGCCTTGCCGACACCGATCCGCGTGTCTTCCAAGACGCCCTGAGGAGCCTGACGCCGGAGCAGCGAGAGCAGGTTCGGCGAGCGCTTGCCTCTCGGCGTGCGACGAACCAACGAGCGGATTGAGCGAATCAGGGAGACCGGCTCTTGCCCTTCGATCATCTCGCCGACACTTTGGCGAAGCTGCCTGCGAGCCCAGGCGTCTACCTAATGAAGGGCGAGGACGGCACGGTCTTGTACGTCGGAAAAGCCGCTTCCCTGCGCAGCCGCGTGCGCAGCTACTTCCAGCCGAGCGCCAAGCCCCACGGCACGCTCATCGCGATGATGCTGCCGCGCGTTCACTCGATCGAGATTCTGCACGCCAACAGCGCCGTCGATGCCCTCATACTCGAGAACAATCTCGTCAAGCAGTACCAGCCTCGCTACAACATCAAGCTCAAAGACGACAAGCGGTACCCGTACATCCGACTGACGGTTCGTGAGCCTTTTCCCATGTTGTCCGTGACGCGCAACACGGAGCGTGACGGCAGTCGCTACTTTGGGCCCTTCGTGCACGCCCGCGCGACCCGCGAGACGCTCAAAGTGCTCACCAAGGCGTTTCCAGTGCGCACTTGCGCGCTGGAGCTCTCGGCAATCGGCAACGACTACCGCGTTTGCCTCGACCATCATCTGGGCAGGTGCCCGGGACCGTGTGCGGACCTGGTTACGGTCGAAGACTACGCACCGCTGGTCCAGGGAGTCATGATGTTCCTGAGCGGCAAGACGGATCGGTTGCTTGAGAGCCTGGAGAAACGCATGGCAGACGCGGCGCGCTCGCTCGACTTCGAGGCGGCAGCGAGGCTCCGCGACCAGATCCGCGATATTCGCCAAGCGACCGAGCTCCAGCGCCTCGATTCCGCCGCGGGTCAGGACTACGATGTCATCGGAACCGCCATCCGCGACGGGCTCGCCTGTGCCCAAGTGCTCATGGTGCGAGACGGAAAGCTGGTGGAGCGCGAGCACTTCTTCCTGACCGATGTCGAAGGCGAGGAGACGAGCTCCGTCGTCGCCGCGTTCGTGGCGCAGTACTACGCGGATGCCTCCTTCGTGCCGAGCACCATCGTGCTCATCGAACCGGTGGAGATGCAGGACACGCTCTCGGAGTGGCTCACGCAGAAACGCGGCGCGCGCGTGACGATCCACGTGGCACAGCGCGGGCAGAAACGCGAGATGGCGGGACTCGCGCAGAGGAACGCAGCGACGATCCTCGAGCAGCGCGCCGCCAACGTCGTGTACAGCGCGGGCGAGCGACCGGAGCTCCGCGAGCTGATGGAGATCATGAACCTCGACACGATCCCGCATCGGATCGAGGCGTACGACATCTCGAACTTCGGCGGGGACATCATCGTGGGGTCGATGGTCGTGTTCGAGGACGGCGAGCCCGCCAAATCGGAATACCGCCGGTTCCGAGTGAAGGACGTTCAGGGCCCCGACGACTACGCCGCGATGCGGCAAGTCATCTTCAGGCGCTTCACGCGCGGCATCCAGGAAGGCACGCCGATGCCCGACGTGATCCTCATCGACGGTGGGAAGGGGCAGCTCAACGCCGCCAGCGAGGGACTCGCCGACGCCGACTACGCGCGGCAACCGCGATTCGGCGTCGCCAAGCGTTACGAGCATCTCTTCCTGCCGGACGCCGCCGACGCGATCATACTGCGCAAAGACCATCCGACGCTGCACCTGGTCCAACGCATCCGCGACGAAGCGCACCGGTTCGCCGTGAGCTACCTCCGACGCCTGCGCGATCGACGGATGAATACCTCGATCCTCGATGAGATCCCGTCCATCGGCGACCGACGCAAGCGCGCGCTTCTCTCCCATTTCGGCGACGTCGAGTCGATCCGCCACGCATCGCTCGACGATCTGCTGTCGGTCAAGAGCATCACGCGACCCGTGGCGCAGCGCATCTTCAAGCACCTTCACAGTCACCGGGACTAGGGCATCCGAGCCGCGCGTCCCAGGGGAACCCATGTCGGGCGATCTCACCTACTCATGGCGCGTCAAATGGATCGCCTCGCTCGTGCTCCTCGTCGCGTTCGCGCTTTTCGATGTGCGTCTCGGACGGTACGCGGAGGCAGTCCAAGAAGGGAGCCTGACGCGGGTCATCTGCGTCGGTCAGGTGGTCGATATCGACAGCGGCGACATCTTGAGGCTCAACGACGGCTCCGCGCTGATCGGAACCGTGGTCGAGTCCGACATGGATGGCGGGGTGACGTTCCGGCACGCCGACGGAACCATCGCGAAGCTCCGGCGCGGACGGGCTTCGGGTGATGTCCAGCGGATCGACGAACGCCAGGATCAGATACTGACCATGCGGCTCCTGACCTGGCCCGCCGAGATGCGCCAGCGGGGTCAGGACTTTCGCGGCACGACGGCGGTCGTCGGCAACACCTTCCAGGGCAGACCCTTCAGCGACCGCGTTCTACGCATCGGCGACCGTCTGTTCGTCGATGTGCCCATGAAACGCGCCGACCGAATCGAGCGCGTCGATATCCGCGAGTATTTCCGAACTCAGTTCTTGCTGCGCATGGTCGCGGCGTTGTCAATCGCCACGGTCCTAGTGGGTGGCGTCAAGGGGATCCTCACGCTGGCGTCGCTGGCTTCATCGCTTCTGTTTCTACTCGGCGTGCTCGTCCCCGGAGCTCTCGGTCATACGGGTCGCGCCGCCGCGAACGCCGCGTGGCTCGTGGGCACCACCGCCGTCTTGCTGGGGATCGGATGGCTCGTTGCCCGCGTGCTGTCCGACGGATTGGCGGAGACGAAGCGCTGGGTCGCGGTGCACTCACGCCGGATCGCGACATGGGCAGTGACGGGCGCAGCATTCGCTGCACTCGCGTGGGGCTCCATCGCTCTTATCGGGAACCGACCCGTGCCGCTCGCGTTGGTCACTGCCCTCATGGTGACTCTCGTGACCTTCGTGCTGGTGACGGGCTTCAGCGCAAAGGTCGTGTCGGGGTCGCTGGGGGTTATTGGCGGATTGGTCGTCTGTGCGGTCATCTCGCTGATCGCCAGTCGATTGCTCGCTTTCACCGGCATGGCGGTCGAGCTCGGGTTCCTCGAACTGGGAACCGTGCTCTACCGACAGCCGGAGTCTCACGGTTGGCTTTATGTCGACCTGTTGACCGCCGGACTGATCATCGCCGCGCTGGGAGCCATGATGGACGTCAGCATGTCGGTGACTTCGACGATCCACGAGGTCAAGCGTGCGAATCCGTCGATCTCGGCGATGGAAGCCATTCGCGCCGGATACAACGTCGGCAAAGACATCATGAGCACGATGACGGACACGCTGATCTTCGCCTTCATCGGAGCCGACCTGGTGTTCATCGTGATGCCGGGGCTCGTGTTCCCCGGGGCTGGACGGCTCTACCCATTCATGCGAATGCTCAACAGCGAAGAAACAGCGGTCGAGGCTGTCCATGCGATCATGGGAACCATGGGGCTCGTGCTGGCGATCCCCGTCAGCGCGGCAATCGCGGGGGTGCTGGCTTCGCGCTCGCGCTCAGACGCGTCGCCGACCGATGAAACGCGCGGATTGAGGGAGACCTGATGTCCCTCAAGCGTTGGCAGAGCCCGATCGCCCTGCTCGTCGTCTTCGTGCTGACGCATGCCGGCTACGTGGCGGTCAACCGGAGGTCTGCGACGATCAGCGAAGAGCGAGACGAGAACGGCAACATCGTCGCGGTGACCGAGTACGTCAAGGGACGCGTGCTTTCGGTCGTCCAGTCCGTTCCCACAGGAGAGACAAACGTCGTGGAGCTGTTCGACGTTGAGCTCCTTGGAGGGTCGTTCAAGGGCGAGCGAGCCCTGTTTCGGAACTACCTGCACCCGCAGGGGTTCCCCATGCTGAACGTGAACGCGGGGGTCGGAGACGTCATCCTGTGCCGAGTCGGCGGCTCCGTGGGCGAGGTCCGCATTCTGAGCGCGCGCAACCTGGTTCAGGACTACAGCCGCGACGGCTTCATCGTCGCGCTCCTCGGCATCCTCATCGCCGTGGTCATCATCGTCGGCAGGGGCACAGGCATCCGAGCGGCGGTGACCATGGTGCTCAACGGCGTCATCCTCTACTACGTGATGCTGCCCATGATCCACCGGGGGTTCGATCCGGTATGGACGATCGTGCTGACCTGCGCTCTGATCTCGGTCCAGTCGCGGCTGATCGTCGCAGGCTTCGGACGCAAGACCTACGCGGCGATCCTGGGAACCATCGGCGGCGTGCTGATCGCCGGTGTCGTGGTCCTCTTCGCGCAGAGCGAGCTGCGCTTCACCGGCATCGAGCGCGCGAACGCCGTGGACATCATCGAATCGCAGTCGGCGTCCTATCTGGACTTCGCAGGTCTGCTGATCGCGGGCATGCTGATCGGTCTGCTGGGGATCGCCAACGACGCTGCCATCGAAGTCGCTTCGGCGATGGAAGAGGTGAGCTCCGCGAATCCAGGTCTTGGCATTCCTCGGCTGATCGAGGCTGGCATGAACGTCGGAACCGATATCCTCGGCACGATGGTGAACACCGTCATCTTCGTCTACTTCGGTCTGCGCCTGCTTGTGGTGCTGGCGGTCGTCGGCACCGACGTTATTCCAGCCACGGGGATGGAAATCCTCAGCCTGGGTGCGATCGCCTCCGAAATCGTGCGCATCATCGCCGGCACCATCGGGCTAGTGGTGACGATTCCGCTGACCGCCGCGATATCGGGTGGATTCCACGCTCTCGCAAGGCGAAGGGCTGTCGCATGAGCAACGGTCGCCGCGCGGCGTTCGCCGTGGAAGCCGGTCTGCTGGCGCTTCTCATCGGCAGTCTGTCAGGACGCATCGCGTTCGACCGCGGAGCCTGGCTGTGGCAACCAGCAGAGCTGTCTGCCGATATCGCCGTCGCAGACGCCGCGTTTGACGCCAAGGACCTCGCCAAAGCGAGCGTTCTCTACGCCGAATCCATCGCTCGGAATCCCGAAGACTCCCGGTCCCAGGTCCGGTTGGCGTTCACTCTCCACCGCAACTCTTGGAACGAGAGCGCCCTGCACCTGCTGAACCAGGCGCTGGGGCGCGACCCGGCGATGATCGACGCGCTGCTGCTTCGGGCGCGGGTTCTCCGGGACGACGGCGAATCCGACGCCGCTGTTGCGGACTACCAACGAGCCCTGTCGATGCAGCCCGACAATGCAGAGGCGCTCTACTACCTCGGCACGACCTACCAGGCGTCGCGCGAGATGACCTTGGCGGCGGAGTCGTACCTCGCGGCAATCGCCGCCGATCCCGAGCTGACACGCCCTCCGTTTGAAGACCTGCCATTCGGCATCCAGGCGCGCGTGCAACTGGGCAGAGCGTACCGGCAGCTCGCGACTGCCCAACTCGCCGCAGGAAACCGGGAAGACGGCGCGGAGCTCGTGGAGCTTGCGATCGAGGAGCTTCGGGAAGCCGTTCGGGAAATCCGGCGAGCCGAGCTCGCAGCGTCTGCGGAGACCGAAGCCGAACTCGTCAGCGCGTTGCGGCAGCAGATCGGTTTGTTGCGACGAACCGGCGATCCGAACAGTGGCGCTGTACTCGCAGCGCTCGAAGAGATCGTGAAGGTGGACCCGACGGACACTGGCGCATGGGTCGACGCCGGCATGGTCCGCTATCGGAACGCCCGGACGCGGGCGGAGCTCGAGCTCGCCGTGCGGGCTTTTCAGCGCGCGGTGGAGACGGATCCGTTGGATCTCGACGCGCAGACGGCGCTCAAGGAAGCGCGCGACACGCTCGCGCTGCCGGAAGAGCAGTTGATCGAAGCGTTGCGGTAGAGAACGCCCATCGAGTCGTCCGCGCCCGGACACGTGGTGACGGGCCCATACAGAGGAGACGGACCGTGAAGCTTGGAATCCGTGGACCGATCCCCGGCAGCACACTGCGGGAGCGAGCCGAATCCCTACGCCGAACGGGATACTCCGGCATCGAGCTTGGCGGCGAGTACCTGTCGAGAACCGCCGACGACCTGCTTGGCGAACTCGACGGCACCGGCATCGAAGTGACTGCCATCGTCGGATCCATCGCGCTCCTCGCGGCAGACCCCAAGGCGCGCGCGTCGGCTGTGCCGACCGACCGGGAACGCGTCGTCATGGCGAAGCGGCTCGGGGCGGAATCGATCATCGAAGTGCCTGTGTTCGGACAGCCCAAGTTCGACGATTTGCCCGACGGCACGTCGGCACACGCGTACGGAACCGACCTGCTCGTCGCCCAACTCAGCGAGCTCGCACCCGACCTTGAAAAGCACGGCGTCGATCTCATCCTCGAGCCCCTCAACCGCTACGAGACCCGGTTCATGAACCGACTCGAGCAGGCGGTCGAGGTGATTGACCGCGTCGGTTCGGGTCGCATCAAGATACTCGCCGATTTCTTCCACATGCAGATCGAGGAGCGTGCCATCGCCGACTCGATCCGTAGAGCCGGAGCGCGCGTCGGGTACGTACACCTGGCGGACAGCAACCGCCTTCAGCCGGGAGCCGGGCATACGGATTTCCGGGCGGGATTCGATGCGCTCAAGTCGGTCGGTTACGACGGCTGGTTGACAATCGAGAGCGGGCTGGTGTCGCCCTACCACCAGGACGAGCAGTTGGTCGCCGCGCGCGAGCTCATCTCAGCGACGTGGGCATCGGCATCGTCGTAGGTCAGCGCGGGTCTTGCGGCGTCTCAGATATCGCCGCTCGGAGCCTTTCGATCTCGCGATCGACCAGTCGATCCGACGCGGATCGCGGAGCCGTCGACGACACGCGCTGGCGCACCGTGTCGCGGACCTCGGCGCGCGCCTCCTCATGCAGCGCGGCGTCGCGCGAGCTCTGCAGGAGACGCCTGGCTTCCGAGATGGACGTCGATGTGACTTCGCGAGTCATCGAGCTCTTCAGTTGGGCGGTGCGCTGCCGGACTTCCCAGGTTCGCTGCTCCTGCTCGACGCGCTCGATTTCGAGTTTGTAGGTCTCGATGGCGTCGAGCAGTCCCTGAACGTGAGCTCGGAAGGCGTCTACCTGCTCTGCCAGTTGTGTGTGGACCTCCATCGCGTGCAGCTTCTGCTCCACGTAGCGCCGCGCAGAGGCGTCGCTTCCGCTGCGAAGGGCGGACGACGCTGACGCCTCCAGTCGCTCGACGGTGACGGTCTGCTCATCGAGCGCTCGCTCGAGGTCGCGCTTCTGGCGTATCATGTCGGCGGCTTGGATCTTCGCGTCGCGAAGTTCGGCGTGCAGTCGGGCGAGGAGTTCCTTCAGCTGCACCTGCGGGTCGGGCGGCGGTGCCGGCATGAGCAGTTGGCGGAACTTGTCGATGAGGAGCTCAACTAGGCTCATCAGCCGATCTGTTCTTCAGGGGTAGACCGACAAACGCCCGGAGTGGAGTCGGATCGAGGCTCCACAGGAACGGAGCCACTGGGCAGCGCAGGGCGGTCAGACCTTGAATTCCTCATAGGATTCCTCGTCGAGGGACTCCAAGGTATGCTTGAGGGCGTACTTGTCCATCTCTTGCATGTCGGCTTCGGTGATCGCCGATTCATCCATCACGGACGGCTCGACGAAGATGGGCGCCTCCATGCGGAGCGCGAGAGCGATCGCGTCGCTCGGCCGGGCGTCGATGTCCAGCCTTTTGCCTGCAGCCTCGACCTCGATCCGTCCGTGGAACACGAACTCTTCGAGCGAGTGGACCGTCACCGAAAGGACGCGTGCCTCAAGGGTCGAGAGTATCGTCGCCATCAGGTCGTGGGTGAACGGCCGCAGAGGCTCTTTTCCCTCGATCTTGAGATAGATGGCGTTCGCTTCGGGCAAGCCGATCCAGATCGGGAGCAAACGTCGCGGGGGAGCCGCGCCGGCGTCGCCTTCGGGTTCCTTGGGAACCTGGGGGCCCATCTCGCGGAGAAACACGACAGCGAGCTGCGCGCGCGGATCGTAAGAGATGAACGCGACTTCAACGGGCAACATGGCAGACCTCCTAGACCGCAACAACGCACGCTGGCACTCGTCGGCACGCGGAACCCGAGCGGCGCAGGCGAGGTCGTCACTCGCAACTATACCACAACCGTCCTCGACCTGAAAGAGCCCGGCATTCACGGGACCGCGTGAAAGCATAAGGAGACGACTCGATGTCATCCCTCCGCGAGATCAACTTCACCGGCGGCATGCCCGATCCCGACACGTTTCCGGTGGAAGGGCTGATCGGTGCCACAGCGCGAGCCTTGCGCCGCGTCGGTGGCAAGACGCTCGTCCGCTACCCTGGGGACCACGGCGATATCGAGCTGCGCCGCGTGGCGGCAGATCGGTTGGCGTCGCGTGAAGGCACTCGAGTTCCTACGGACGACATCGCCATCGCCAGCGGATCCATGCAAGCCATCGACCTGGTGATCCGCGCGTACGTCAAGCCCGGCGACACCGTGATCTGCGAGGAAACAACCTACATGGGAACGCTGGGGGCTCTGCGACATGCCGGCGCGCGCCTCGTAGGAGTTCCCGTCGACGGCGACGGCATGGTGACGTCCGAGCTCGGCAAGACGCTGGCGGGCCTGACGGCTCGCGGCGTCCATCCGGCGCTCATCTACACGGTTCCGACGAACCAGAACCCGACGGGCGCGAACCTGTCGAAGCCTCGCCGCCGAGAGCTCGTCGAGCTCGCCGAGAAATACGATGTGCTCGTCTTCGAGGATGACTGCTACGCCGACATCCACTTCGAGGGTGAACCGATCCCGAGCATGTACGGGATCGCGCCGCAGGGATGCGTGGTCCACGTCGGCACGTTCTCGAAGGTCGTGGGACCCGGCATGCGGCTCGGATACCTCATCGCGCCGCCTTCGCGCATGGTGCCGGTTCTCGCCGGGCGGTTCGACGGGGGAACGAGCGCGTTCGCCAGCATCGTCCTTGCCGAGTACCTGCGCGACCATCTGTGGGGCCACATCGCGACGACCAACTCGGCAGTTCGCGCGAAACGTGACGCGCTTGTGGCGGGGATCCGCCGGTACGTGCCGGACCTCGCTTCGTGCATTCCGCCGTTCGGCGGCTTGTTCGCTTGGGTGCGCGTGCCCGATTCGACCGACATGGACCGCCTGATGGCGGAATTGGCGCGCCTGCGCGTGCTCTGCACTCGCGGACGCACGTTCCACGTCCAGGAGCAGGACATACCATATGTCCGGTTCTCGTTCGGGTATCCGACACTCGACGAGATCGACGAGGGCATGCGGCGCTTTGGGCAGGCGGTTCGGGCATCGGTTCCGTCAGCCGCCGTCTTGTGACGCCGGGACGCAGCCCGCGCATCTACGTCACGCAGACGGGCGGCTGGATCGGCGACATGGTGCTGATGGGTCCCGCGTTGCGCGCCTTGAAAAAGCGCTTCCCGGGCAGCCACGTATGCCTTCACGTGCGATCTCACGTTGCCGACATGATGGCGTCCCACCCATACCTCGATGAGGTGCTCGCGTGGGACAAGGATGGCGCGGAGTCGGGTTGGCGCAGCACGTGGCGCTGGCGCGAGCAGTTGTCAGCCGGCAGGTGGGACATCGCGGTCGTGGCTCATCCGACGAGCGTCCGGTCGGCGGCGCTGGCGTGGGCGAGCGGTATCCCGGTTCGCGTTGGCGGCGCCCGCGTCGGCTGGAAGCCGATTCTCACGGCGACTGTGCCCGATGCGGGCTGTCACGAGCGCGATCGATATCTGCGCATCGTCGGATTGGCTGGCGTGCCCCCGGTTCTCGACGAAGAGCGCCAGACGTTCTTCTGGCACACGGCGGAGCACCGACTCGAGGCTGCTGCGTTCCTGAACGCCCGTCGCGGCAGTCCTCATAAGCCGCTCATCGCGATGAACCTCGGCACAACGTGGCGGTCGAAGGCGTGGCCCGTCGAGCGCTTCGCAGACGTTGCGCGGCACGTCGCCCGACAAGGCAACGATGTCGTCGTGACCGGAGGGCAGTCGGAGCGAGCCGCCCGCGATGCGTTCGCCCAGTCGATGGCAGACGTGCCGTTCATCGACGCCGTCGAAGCCGGGGACATTTTCGTCTTGGGAGCCCTCCTCGAGGCATCCGACTGCTGCGTGACGGCGGATTCGGGTCCCATGCACATCGCGGCGGCTGTCGGTACGCCGGTCGTCGCGTTGTTCGGGTCCACTAGCCCGAGTCGCCATGGTCCTGACGGCGAATGCCACGAGGTCTTCTACGCTCGGCTCCCGTGCGCTCCGTGCTACGAGCGCGATTGCCCGCTGACACGCAACCGTTACGGGTGCATGGACGCCCACAGCCCGCAGGCGGTCGCGGAAGCCGTCGGGCGCATTCTCGGCACGAGTCAGCCAGTCTGAGGTGCGCCGTGGATCGTGTGCTGTTCATCCGACCCGACGGCATCGGCGACATGGTCTGTGCCCTGCCCGCGTTCACCGCCGTCCGCGCAGCCCACCGCTCAGCGCACATCGCCGTCCTGGCGAGTCCGTTGAACGCGCCCATCCTGGAACACAACCCCGACGTGGACGAAGTGCTGATCTATGATGCGCGCGGAGGCGACCGGTCCCTGCTCGCGCGGCTGCGATGGATGTCGCGAGTGCGTCGCATGCGGTTCACCTGCGTCTTCGCGCTCCGCACGGCGACGGACACCCACGCCATCGCAGCGGCATCCGGTGCGCCGATGCGTGTCGGCTATGCGGACAAGCCCTTCCATCCGGCGTTCACGCACTCCGAGCGCCTTGGGAACCGACCAGGATCGATCCGGGAAGTCGAGCGCAACTTGCGACTGCTCGCACTGGTCGGCGTGTCTGCGCGGGCGGCGGAACCGCAGATGCCGCTCTCGTCAGGCGAACGGGCTGCAGCCGATGAGTCTCTGGGAGCCCTGCGCGGTTCGGACGCTCCGTTCATCGGCGTCCATCCCGGAGCCAGCTCGGATGACAAACGGTTCCCGGAGTCACGGTACGCGGACGCCCTGAACGCGGCGACCGGCTCGTGGGCAATCGCGCCTCACGTCTTGGTGTTCTCCGGTCCGGGCGACGAAAAACGCAGCCGCGAACTGGCGTCGCGTCTGTCATTGTCGTCCACGGTTCTCGCCGGACTGTCGCTCCGCGAGATGGCGGCAGTCGCGTCGCGCTGCCGAATGATGGTCGCCAACGACTCGGGTCCGATGCACATCGCCGCCGCCGTGGGCACGCCTCTGGTAGCGATCTTTGGGCACACCGACCATGTGCGATGGATGCCTCAATCCCCGACCGCCCGGCTCGTGAGGGCGGACTCGTCCCAGCCTGACTCCATTCCCCTGCGCCCAGGCATGAGCCTGGTCGAGACCATCCCCACGGCGTGGGTGGAACGGGCGATCTCCGAGCTATGGAGGCACGTAGGAACCTGATGGCGTGTCGCGGGCGCGGTCGTCGATGCGGCTAACGACGCGATCCCGGTCGGCTGGACGAGCGTTCTAGCTTCTCCAGCATCGTGCGAGCCTCGCCGACCCACTCGCCCGGCAGATCGAGACTCAGCAGGTGACGCCATCGCTCGATGGCGAGTCGATCCTTCCCCAGGAGCTGATACATGAGGGCGAGGTTGTAGTTGGCGGTGAGGTTGTCCGGAGCCAGCCGGATCGCCATCTCGAACTGCTCAGCCGCGCCCGCGACGCGGTCCACGCGGTAGAGCACCATGCCGTATTCGATGTGCGCGTTGACATGGCTCGGATCGAGCGAGACGGCTCTCGACAGGTGGTCTATCGCCGAGGTCATGTCGCCTTGCGAGTTCGCCTTCAGAAACCCAAGACGGTAGTGCGCCGCGAACGACTTGGGGTTGATCACGATCTCGCGCGCGTAGTAGCGGATCGCTTCGTCGAACCGGTTCGACGCCTCCGCCAGCTTCCCCAGTTCGGCGTTCGCGTTGGGATACTTCGGGCGAGCCTTCAGGAGGTCTCGGAGCGTGGTCGCGGCAAGGTCGCTCGATTCCATGTCCAGATACGTCAAAGCCAACAGGTATGTGGCATCCGGGTTGTTCGAGTCCATGGACGCCGCCTGCTTGAAGTCCTCGGCGATCTCGCTGGAGAGGTAGAGACGCTCGCCGATCTGTCGATGCTCCCGGCGCAAGACTGCGCGCCGGAACAACGCTGACGCGGTCGGCTGAATGCGGATGGCAGCGCTGTACGCGGAATCAGCGATCTCCAAAAGTCGCTCGCGGCTCGCGTCGCCGACATCGCCTGACGCGGCTCCTTCAGCCGTTCGGGCGAGGAGCGCCTGCCATTCGGCGTTATCGGCTTCGATCTCGCACGCGATGGCGAGGTGCGGGACCGCCAGTGCCAACTCACGTCGCTTGGCGAGGAGCTCGCCCAGCATGAACTGCTCGCGGGCGCGACGCGGCTCCAGGTCGAGTCCGTGCTCCAGCGGAACCAGCGCTCCCTGCTCATCGCCCGACGACAGCAGCAGCCGCGCGAGGCTGAAGTGCGCCCCAGCCCGGTCGGGAGCCAGTTCCGTGACTCGTCGATAGGCACGGATCGCGGCGGTCGGGTCGGCTTCCTCCGTCAGTTCGGCGAGCGCCGCAAACGTATCGACATCGTCTGGTGCGGCGGCGGTTAGTCGTCGGAAGGCGTCGGTGGCTTCTTGGTTCTTGCCCAACTCCCTGAGCAGCGATGCCCGCTCGCGCAGCGCAGGGACGTCATCGGGTCGCAACGACACGATCCGGTCGAGCACGGCGAGTGACCGCTCAGGGTCATCCAACGCGCGGTACAGACCGGCGAGGCGATTCAGCGTATCGGAGTAGTCGGAATGAAGGGCGTCAAGCTCCTCATAAGCCGCCACGGCTTGGTCGGTCCTTCCGAGTCCCTCCAGCGCTCGGGCGCGGCCATATCGCAACGACGGATCGTCGGGAGCCAGCAGGAGACACCGCCCGTAGCCGTTGAGAGCGGCGGCGTAGCGCTCCGATCCGAGCTCCGCCGCTGACGCTCGCGACCACTCCTCCGGGAGGTTCGGAGACAGCGACGATGCGCGTGCGTAGGCGTCCCGAGCCTCATTCAGCGCGTGGTCGGCGAGCAGCAGATCGCCGATACGCACCCAGACCTGCGTACGTTGAGGGTCGAGCTCAGTGGCTCGACGATAGCGCGCCAGCGCCTCGGTTGAATGGCTCGTCGCAGCTTCCACATCGCCGTAGAGCTCATGAACCGAGGCGTCGTCGGGGCGGATCGTGAGCGCCTTCTCCAGCAGATCGCGCGCCTCCGGCTCCGAGACACGCGCGGCGAAGAACCCATCGCGCACCGGATCCGTGAAGCGGCTTCCCAACTCCGGTTCCAGCCCAACTGCGGTACGGTACTCGGTTCCCGCCTCGTCGCGACGGGCTTGCGCCCACAAGACATCGCCGAACTCGAGGTGTAACTCGGCGGCATCGTCGTCCAGTCGGATCGCGGCAGCGTACTCCCGTTCCGCCTCCTCCCAATGCCTTCCCCCAGCAAGAGCCCGCGCCAGCCCCCAATGATTGTCGCGAGTTGGAGACGTGAGCGATGCGCCGGTTCGGAAAAGCTCCACAGCTTCGGGAACCTGTCCCAGGGCGGCGCGAGCCTGGGCAAGAGCCATGTACGACGGGCCGTGGGACTTGTCCAAGGCGATTGCCAGGGTCAGCTCTCGGTCAGCGTCGGCGGGGCTGCCCATCGCCAGGAGCACGGTACCTTTGCCGTAGTGAGGTCGAGCCCAGTCGGCAGGAGCGTTGGCGAGCGCCAAGTCGTACGACTCCAGCGCGTCCGCGTAGTCGCCATCCGACCGGTAGACTTCACCCATCGCGTGGTAGGCAGCCACATAGGCGGGGTCGATCCGCACACATTCGCTATAGGCGGCAAGAGCCGCCTCTGTGTTCCCCAGTAGGTGCTGTACCCCCGCGAGGCTGAACCGCGCAAGGACGAATGTCGCGTCCAGCGAAGACG
The DNA here is from genome assembly GCA_016866785.1 of Candidatus Poribacteria bacterium. NCBI lineage: Bacteria > Candidatus Poribacteria > Candidatus Poribacteria bacterium. The sequence goes on along the minus strand of VGLH01000001.1, from coordinate 65,966 downwards.
CCCGCGACAAGACATCGGCTGCGCGCTGGAGGTCTCCCTCGCCCGCTCGAAGGGCGAGCGCGTAGCCGTAGCCGTAGGCGAGGAAGGCGTTGTCTGTCGACGCGGCGTTCTGACTCTCATACACGGCGAGCAACTCGGCGAGCTTGCCGACAGCGCGCCACTTGTCGACGACACCTCGGTGGAGCTCCCCCTGGTTCCGCCGCGCCTTTCGGATCTGGTCGATATCGCGGGAGATGGCTTGCGTGCCGCGATCGGATGTCTGTCCCGACAACGGTAGTGGTGACGCAACACCCAGCAACGCAATCGCCGCAACGAATGCCGCCCGGACGTCACACCTCATCGCAGGCTCCCCAGCGTGCCGGTCGCCCGAATGTCGAGCCTTCCCAATCCCGCGCTCGTGCCGACCCATACCGAGGACGAGTCCGCAAGGGCTGTGTAGATGCGAGCCGAGCGCAGTGCTGACGGATAGTCGACGCTCCCCCACTTGCCGCGCGCGTCCTTGTAGAGCAGCGCCTCGCCGACGGCGACCCAGAGCGTGCCTGAGTTCGCCGTCACGCGGATGTCGTGAGGGGCGATCTCGTCGGGTCCGATGGGCTGGTTCGCCCACTGCCGCGTTGACTCGCTCCATTCGGAGAGACCATTCTTGTCGGATGTGCTCCATGCGGCGACGATGCCCGTCGGAGTCAGCACCATGCTGCGGATGGAGTTGCTGCCCAAGCCGGTCTGCACGCCGAAGCTCTCCCACTGGCTCGTCGCTCGCGTCAGACGCAGAACGCCGTTGCCCTGCGTTCCCACCCACACATGCGACGGCGACAAGGCTATGGCGGTCACCTCCTGACCAGGGAACTCCTTGCCCGACCTGAACGGCGTCCATTCTCCCGTGACACGGTTCAGGCGTGACAAGCCGCCTGTGCCGCCGACCCAGACCTCGTTGGCGTCCATGGCGACGGCAGCGATGCTGTGGCTCGGAAGCCCGTCGAGACGTCCGTAGATCGCCGTGTTGCCGTTGTCTCGGCGGTACCGGACGACGCCCTTGTTGGCGGTCGCCAGCCACACTTCCGAGTCGTCTGCGGCGATGGCGCGGATTGTCATGCCAGCCGTGCCCTCCGGGGCGCCAGGTGCCGAGGTGAGATTATCCCCGGAGGCATCGTACTTCCCGACGCCGCCCGAGGACCCCACCCACAGGAACCGACCGTCTCGGAGCACGGAGAATACGCTCGCGGCGGATAACCCCGCATCGACCGACTGAACCACCCAGGCGCTCTCCGCAGCCAGCGTTCGGGCCCGCTCCTGCATGTCCGGGTCCTCTGCACGCTGCAGCACCCAACGCGCTTCCTCGATCACGCGGGCGAGCTCTCGGCGCTGCAAATGGGCGTACCCGAGAGCCAGATGCATGTCGACGATGCGCGGGCTGTTGGGGCGACGACGGATGAAATCCTCCGCGACCTCCGCCGCTTGTGTCGGTTGCTTCCATGTGAGGTAGAGATTGGCGAGCCGAAGGCGTGCCTCGTCGCAGGCTGCGTGATCAGGGTACGTCGTGGTTGCGTAACGCAGCGCCCTCTCCGCATCGGCGCGCACGGCGTCGCCCGGCTCCGAGGCGTCCGCGCCGTCGGCGAGATAGCGCGCGGCGTCGTACGCCGCTGAGGGGGCCGTCGCGTCGTTCGAGAAGCTCTGCGCGAACTGCAGTAGAGCTCGTCCTGCGCTAGTGAAGTCCTTGCGTCCGAGCGCGTCGTCCGCCGCCGCGCGAATCTTGTCGGCGATGCGGTACGTCTTGGCGTCCAACCGAGCAGCCAGTACGTAATGCTGAAAGGCTTCGGACGCGCGTCCATGGTGCTCCAGGAACCGGGCGTACTCGTAATATGCCCGGGCAAAGCGCGGAGCCAGAGCGATTGAGTCCCTGAACGCGGATTCGGCGGGCGTGTCCATGCCCAACGCGACGGCGTCGAGCGCCGCATCGAGCCTGGCGCGCGCTTCGATGGATATGGGGGCGTCGTCGTCGCCGAAGGCCGCCACGACACCGTCGAGGGACATCTCGAGCGTCTGTCCGTCGCCGAGCCGAATGCTCATCGTCGACTCGGACGACCCGAGCCACTCTCCGGTCAGGCGATCTCCGTTGGGCATCGTGACTCGCACGGTGAGCGCAGACGCTGTCGTTCCCAGCGCGAGCGCAAAGGCGAGGGCGATCGATACGACGGCCGCTCTTCGAGTCATCGCTGTCATCGGTTCGCGTCAATCCTCTCCGTCGTCGTCTGTCCCTGTGAGCCCGTAGCGTTTCAGCTTCGCATGGAGGGTGTTCCGGTTGATGCCCAGGTAGTCGGCGGCACGGCTCTTATTGCCGCCTGTGTGCTCCAGCACGTAGGTCATCAAGTGCCCCTCGATGCGCTCCAGGACCTCCTCGTGGAGTGTTCCGCGTCTCCCGCTGGCGAAGTAGTCCTGGGTCCACTTGCGGAGCCAAAGGTCCATCGCGCCGTCAGATTCGAGTTCCGGGCCCGGGGACACCAGGGGCGCGTCCGCAGTACTGAGAACGGGCCCGCGCGCCATCACGATGGCTCGATGGATGACGTTCTCAAGCTCCCGCACGTTGCCGGGCCAGTCGTAAGATTCGAAGCGGCTGAGAAGGTCCTCGGAGATCGACACGCCGTCCCTGCCATAGCGCGGGGCGTACTTGCGCACGAAGTAGTCCGACAACAGGAGGATGTCTGAGCGCCGGTGTCTTAGCGGCGGGAGCGTGATCTGTACGACGTTGAGCCGGTACAGCAGGTCCTCTCGAAACGAACCCTCGGACACGGCGCGGTCCAAGTCGCGGTTCGTTGCGGCGATTACTCGGGCATCGGTGACGACCGTCTCGTTGGAACCGAGCCGCTGGAAAGACCTCTCCTGGAGCACTCGGAGGAGCTTCGTCTGGAGTTCCAGAGAGAGGTCTCCGATCTCGTCGAGGAAGATCGTGCCATCCTTGGCTCCCTCGAACCGACCAATCCTTGTCGCCACCGCATTCGTGAACGCGCCCTTGACGTGACCGAACAGCTCGCTTTCCAGCAGCGTCGCAGGGATGGCAGCGCAGTTGACCTCCACGAACGGCTTGTCAGCCCGACTTCCGTTCGCGTGCAAAGCGCGCGCGACGAGTTCCTTGCCCGTGCCGCACTCGCCCTGAATGAGAACGGTGACCTCGGTCGCAGCGACGCGACCGATCGTCTTGTAGATCGCCTGCATCTCCGGGCTGTTACCGACGATCTCGTCGCCCTCCGTGGCGAGAGGTGCGCGGACGGGTTCCTCCGACCGGCGGCGGCTCTCCTGGACTGAGTCGGCGGCTCGTCGTGCCAGCGACACCACCGACGCGAGATCGAAGGGCTTCGTGATGTAGTCGAAGGCGTTCCGCTTCATCGACTCCAGAGCGGTCCGCATCGTCCCGTGGGCAGTCAGCATGATCACGGGAATGTCCGGGAACTTCTCACGGATCGCCGGGAGCTCGTCCAGTCCGCTGCCATCCGGAAAGAGGATGTCGAGGAACGCGAGGTCGATGGCGTCGTTACGGAGCGCGTGCTTGGCGTCGGCGAGCGAATGAACGCTCTTTGTCTCGAACCCGGCTCGTTCGAGCGCGCGCCGGAGGACAAAGCAGATGGAGGGCTCGTCGTCGCAGATCAATATGCGCATCGTCATCGGTGACCCGCTCCGTGGTTCGGTTGCGTCCCGATCTCGGCGTTCGTCGATGCCGTGCTGGGCTCAGACGCCAACGACGGCAGCGTGACAACCATTGAGGTTCCTCCGACCTCGGGAGAGCGCACCTCGATGTAGCCGTCGTGTTCCTCGATGAGTCTGCGGCTGAGGGCGAGTCCGATACCGGTTCCCTTGCGCTTGGTCGTAAACAACGGGTCGAACACACGCTCGCGTGCTGGCTGTGGGATCCCGACGCCCGTGTCCGTAATGATAACCTCGATATAGCGAAGGACGCGACCGTCGCCGACGGACTCCCGCGGCGAGGTGTGCACCTCGACGATGAGAGTTCCGCCGTTGGGCATCGCTTCGACGGCGTTGCGCGCGAGATTGAGGAACACCTGGGCGAGTTGGTCGCCGTCGGCTTCCAGGCACGTCGAGTTCGCCCCGTATCGCCGAATGATCTCGATCCCGATCTCGTCGCACTCGGGCCCCACGAGCGTCAGAACACGGTCAAGGATATCGACCAAATCGTGCTTTGCTCGCTCGCCCCGGCGATGGTCGCCGAACCGCAAGAGCTGCTCGACCACGCGCGCGAGACGATCCACCTCCGTGACGATCAGCGACGCGCACGCCTGCGCATCCGAGACCGGGAGCGGATCGTCGCTCTGGAGCAGCTCGGCAGCGCCGCGTATTCCGGCGAGTGGGTTCCTCACTTCGTGCGCCACGCTCGTGGCGAGCTGTCCGAGCGCCGCGAGTCGCTCCTGACGCAAGGCATGATCGACCATCTGCTGGATTCGGAGCGCCTGCCCGAATATGGACGCCAGGATGGTCAGGAATCCCACGTCGTCTCCCAGCGTGCGATCATCGACAGGGGCGCGATCCACGCTGAGCACGCCGATCGTACGTCCCTCCATTCTCACGGGCATGCAGAGGATGGCGACGGTCCTCGGACGACGGGAGAGGGCTTCGACGGGAGCCCCTCCAGAGGACAGCGGGATCGGTTCCTCTCCGATGTTCGGGATCGCCATCGCTTGCCCGGTGGACATGACCGTGCCGTGGATTCCCTCTCCCAGACGGTACCTTCCGGCGGCGATCTGCGCAGGTGTCAGACCGAACGCGTACTTCACCTTGAGCTCTTGCGTCGCCTCGTCATAGAGAGCCAGCGTGCCCCGGTGCATACGTAGCGCGCGGGATACCGCAGCCATAGACGACTGGAAGAGCATGCCGAGGTCGAAGCTGAGCTCCGACATCTGGCTCACGTCGAGGAGAGCCGACAGTTCGGTGACGGTCTTGGCGGCTCGCGCGTTCGCGGCATCGAGTTCCGCCGCCGCGCGAGTTTCGCGCTCGTAGGTGCGCCGCAGCGAGTGAACGGCGATGCCGATCGTACCGATCACCGGCGCATAGCACGCCGCGACCAACGCCATGTCGTTCGCCCATGGAGTGGTGACGCCGTACACCACCGCGCTGAGTGCGGCTGCCAGCCAAACCACCGCTGTTGCGGCGCGCGTGGACATGAGTGCGCTCCACAGCACGACCGCAGCCCAGGCGAGCATGGCGATGAAGCCAGGTCCCGGACCCGCAGCGACGGGGACGGACGTGTGCAGATAGAGGTCACTGAGCAGGATGAGCGCCAGCAGTCCGACCGTCTGAGGTGCACTGGTCTCGCGGGCACCGGCGCGCAAAGTGCCGTCCATTCCGCGAGGCAGCGACGGCGAAACTCGCACAGTCACGATCCGTCAGTGAGACGGCATCATTCCGATTCTGCCGCCCCGTCTTGGCGCAGCGCTCGGTAGACATCGAACGCTCGGAGGTACCCAATGGCAGCAGCGATCTGCGGGTCGTACTCGAAGTCGTCGGTTTCGTTGACCGTCTCGGAGGCGATGGCAAACCGAATCAGCCCTTCGCTCAGGACGATGTTCTGTTCCGATGCCGACTTCAGGAACGCTTGGTACTTGCGGTAGAGACGATCGGTGGTGTTGTCAGCCTTGAACGCCTCAATCGCCTTGAGCAGGTCCGGGCTCTCGCCCTGCAGGAACGTCTTGAGTGCATCGCTGGAGCGCAGCTTGCGCCACATGTCGCGTTCCAGCGCGCTCAGCGCAGCCAGCTCGACGTCGGGCTTGATGCCCACCTTGTTGATATCGACTCCAGAGGGCGTGTAGTAATGAGCGATGGTCAGCTTCACTGCCGATGCGCCATCGCCCTCCTGCAGCGGGAAGATCTTCTGGACAGATGCCTTGCCGAAGGTCGTCGATCCCATGATCATTCCGCGATGGTGGGCTTGGAGGGCTCCAGCCACGATCTCCGAAGCGCTCGCGCTCCCGCTGTTGACGAGAACATCCACCGGCAAGTCCGTGTGCAGCAGAGGAGCCGACACGGTGAAGTCCTCTCTGCCGCTGCGCCCCTGAGTGTAGACGACCAGGTTCCCCTCATTCAGGAACATGCCAGCAATCGCCACGGCGGAACTGAGCAGACCCCCTGGATTGCTACGAAGGTCCAAGATCAGCGCGAGGGCTCCCATCTTCGTGAGTTCGGCGATGGCGTTTGCCACGTCGTGGGCGGTCGGTTCCATGAACTGCGTGATGCGCACATAGCCCACGTTGCTATGGATCAGATGCCATTTCACCGACCGGACCGTAATGATGTCGCGCGTCAGCGTCACGACGACCGGTTCATCGCGCCCAGCGCGCAGCAGCGTCAACGTGACTTCGGTTCCCGGTTCCCCTCGCATCTTGCTGGCGGCGTCGTCAGCCGACATACTGACCGTGGAGGCTCCGTCGATGGAGGAGATCACGTCCCCAGAGAGAATGCCCGCCCGAAACGCGGGGGTGTCCTCGATGGGAGAGATGACCGTGATGCGGTCCTGCTTCACGCCGATGTACATGCCGACGCCGCCGAACTTGCCTCGTGTGTCCGTTTGCAGGCTCTGGTAGGCGTCCGCGTCGTAATACTGGCTGTACGGGTCGAGGGCTGCGAGCATGCCGCGAATGGCTCCCTCGGACAGGCGGCGCGCGTCGGGATCGTCAACATGGTTCTGCCGTACCTGAGCCAGGACCTCGCTGAGTCGTCCGAGCTCGCGTCTCGTGCCGTCGGTGTCGGACATGCTGACGGCAGCCGGCGCAGGGCTCGCGGCCTCGGGGATCGCCTCTTGGGCAGACGAGCGCGCCGTCGCCAGAATGATCGAACAGAGCACCGCCACCGGAAGCCACATGGGTCGCAACACAGGTTCCCCCGTCTCTACGCCGGGCAAGCTCGCGGGTGGATCAGCGCGCAATGCGCTTGAAGTCGATGACGTGATAGTGGCGTCTCATCTCGAAGTAAAGCGCGGGTCCGATCAGTGAACCGGTGCTCCCGACCGTTCCGATCTTCTCGCCCTTGCGGACGCGCTGCCGTTCGTTGACGGCGAAGTCCGACAGGTGTGCGTAGAAGGAGCGGTACCCGTTCCCGTGGTTCAGAACGAGCAGCTTCCCGAATCCCAGCCCGTTGAACCACTGCGCGTATTCCACCGTGCCGTCGAGCACAGCCTTCACAGTTGCGCCCTCGGACGCGATGATCGTGATTCCCTCCAGCGCGGTACTGGTGTTGCTGGTCACCTTGCCTTCAACGGGCCAGTCGATCCTGCCGAAGGTCTGGATGGCGAGCGCGATCTCCTCGGTGGACCCAAGAGACTGCACGGAGGGAGCCGTCGCGGTGCTGCCCTTCGCGCCTCCCCGCGCCTCCTCCTCAGCCCGGATCGCGGCTTCGAGTTGCCGTATGAGGGCGTTGAGTTGGCGGATGGAAGCGTCCATCTCACGTATCGCGCGTTCCTTGAGCCCTCGGTCGCGCCGAATCACTGACAGCGCGGCGTTGCGCTCGCGCTTATCCTGGTTCAGCTTGGCTTGCTGCGACTCCAGCTTCTCCTGTTGAGCGACGCGCGCCGACTGTTGCGTCTCGAGCTTGGACTTGTGCTCGCGCAGAGCGGCTTCGTCAGCGCGGAACCCGTCGATGATCTCGTTGTCTCGAGACCGAATCCGTGCCGCGTACCGAAGGCGTACGAGCAGCGAGGACAGGTTGTCGGCGCGCAGAGCCAATGACACGAACCCGTTGGGGTTCGAGTAGCCGATCTTGTAGTTCGCCCGCAGCCTGTCTGCCACGAGCTGCCGACGCGCGTCGATGCGTGCCGTCAAGTCGCCGATCTCGGACTCGGACTCGGCGATCTGCTCGTCAAGGGACGCGATGTCTTTGCGCACCGAAGCCACGTCACGGCGCACGACCTCGATGCCCTTGTCGAGCTTCTGAAGAACACCCAGTACGCTCCGCTCGTCGGAGAGCATCCGTCGTCGCTCGGCGTCGGCAGTCTCTCGTTCGCGCTGTATCTTTGCCCGTTTCGCTGCCGTCTCGTTGAGCTCGGCGCGGGACGCCGCGCGTGCGGCGGTCGGTCCGAGTGCGCACACGAGCAGGCAGAGGATCGCAGACCAACGGAACGCGGAACGGCTCATCGCGGGTCCTCGACGTTCGCAGCTAGCGGACTCAATGGATGATATGGACGTCGATGCGGTCTGGCAACCGTCGCCGCCTTTCGTCCGTCCGGTGACGAGACCTGTCGCACTTCCTTGACGAGCCACGCGGCGAGTGCTACCGTCTACCCACGCACCCCGTCGCCCTGGCGGTCCCATCGAGGCAACGATGTACACTGTCGACTGCGTGGCGACGACAGATACCGTCGCCGGGCCATTCGACGTCTTCTCTACGATCCTGGAGCGTCACTCCCCGGCACGCCCGTTCCTCCTGGAGACGGTTCCGACCATCGGTTACGCCGACGGCTGGTCGTTCCTGGGCGTAGACCCCTTCCTGACGTTTGAAGCATGGGGTTCGAGGATCGTCGAGTCTCGCTTTGGGCAGAGAGGGCTCCTGGATCGCTCGATCCACGTTGCCCATCCGCTCGAAGCCCTGCAGCGCTGTCTGGACCAGTATCGCACGTTGCCGCTCAGCCATGGCAGCCCGTTCACCGCAGGAGCCGTCGGGGCGTGGTCCTACGACCTTCGGCTCTGGACCGACACTCCCGCGCCCGAGGACCCGAAGAGCCCGGAGCACCCGGACATCGCACTCGCCTTCTACGCCGACGTGCTGGCGTTCGACCACCGTTGTCGCACGGCCTCGGCGTTCCACTGCAACGTGCCCGATGCCCCGAACCGTGGATGGGTCAACACGGCACTCGATGCCTGCCGCACCCCTCGGCACGCGCCGGAAGAGCGCGTCCGAACCGTGCGCGGCCGCCGGTTCGCTGAACCGGCTTTGAGCAGCATGACGCAGGAGTCTTTCTGCCTCGCGGTCAAGAGAGTGCAGGAGTACATCACCGCCGGGGATGTCTACCAGATCAACCTGACCCAGAGACTCGTTGCCCGCTGGGAGGGCTCGCCGCTGGAACTCTACTCCCGGCTGCGGGCTGCCAATCCCTCCCCCTACGCTGCGTGCGTCGATCTCGGTCAATCGACCGTGCTGAGCACCTCCCCCGAGCGGTTCCTCAGATTCGATCCTGCCACACGATGTCTCGAAACCCGACCCATCAAGGGCACCCGACCCCGTGGGACGACGCCCGACGAGGACGCTGCGCACGCGGCGGAGCTCCTCGTCAGCGCCAAGGACGCCGCAGAACTCGTCATGATCGTCGACCTGGAACGCAACGACATCGGGCGAGTCTGCGAGTACGGCTCAGTTCACGTACCCGTGCTCCGCACCATTGAGGAATACGCCAACGTCCTGCACACTGTTGCGACCATCGAGGGCACGGCTCGCGAAGGCGTGGGCTTTGCCGACATGCTTCGCGCGACGTTCCCGGGCGGATCGATCACCGGGGCGCCCAAGATCCGGGCGATGCAGATCATCGATGAGCTGGAGCCGGTTCCTCGCGGCTACTACACCGGAGCCGTCGGGTACGTGGACTTCTCCGGCTCATTCGACCTCAACATCGCCATCCGCACGGTCGTCTTACACGACGGGAATGCATACATGGGAGCCGGAAGCGGCATCGTTGCCGATTCCGACCCCGTTGCGGAGTATGAGGAGTCGATGACGAAGGCACAGCCCTTGCTTGCGGCGCTGGCAGACCCGCCGTACGCTGGTTCTCGGACGCATCGATACGGCGTATGACATGGCAATCGTGGCGACGTACGTCTGGACGGATGGTCGGCTGGCGAAGGCTGAGGACGGCGGCGTCTCCCCATCGACGAGGCTCGTGCTGTACGGTCACGGCGCGTTCGAGACGATGCGCTGGCGGGCAGGTCGCGGCGTCGTCCATCCCGACCGACACCTAGCTCGACTGCGAGGAGCCCTGCGCCACCTTCGCATCCGCGATCCCTTCGGAACTGAGGTTCAGTGGGAGGGACTCGTGGAACAGGCGACGGCGGAGGCTGCGCATTCGTCCGACGTGGTCGTACGGGTGACCGTCGGATGTGGTGAAGAGATCGACGAAGCGATCACGATCGTCCACGTCCGTGACGTGGCTGGCGCGTGGAGTGTCAACGGCATACGGACGATGTCTTTGCCGGAACCTCGGTACACTGCGATGGCGCGCTACAAGACGACGGGCTGCGCGGACAACATCCTCGCGCGCGAGTCTGCGCAGGCGAAGGGATACGACGAGGCGATCTGGGCGGATCCTGCTGGAACCGTGCTCGAAGGTTGTGCGTCGAACGTCTTCGCCGTGATGCGCGGCGTCCTGGTGACGCCTCCGGCTGATCTGCCCCTGCTCAGCGGAGTGACGCGGAGCACCGTAGTTGGCATCGCCAAGTCGAAGAGGATCGGAGTCGAGGAGCGTGCGTTCGACTTCGCCGCACTCCTCGCGGCGGACGAGGTGTTCGTCACGAACGCCGCGTCGGGCGTCGTTCCTGTGGTCGAACACGACGGTATGCCGGTCGGTACCGGTCAGGCTGGTTCCATCACGCTGGACCTGCGCCACGGCTATGATGCCCTATGAGTGACCAAAGCGGTAGCGGTTGGTCTCATCACACGGTCGTCATCGACGCCGTCGGGGAGGACCTTGCCCGCGTCCGCAAGGGCATGGTGGAAGCCGCTGCTGCTGCCGATGCAACCGGCGTTCCGGTCTCATGGGCCCTGGACGTTCGGGCCGCTCGCAATTCAGCGACATGGCTCAACGAACGTCGCGAGTCTCGTCGAGCCGCCGACCCGTCGAGCCGCGACGAAGACATCATCCTGTGGCTCGACGTCCAGAACTGGCTGGGCGAGTCGGTCGAGGCAACCGATGCTCGGAGCGCGGCAGAGGGAATGGTTCGCCAGAAGGAGGACCTGAGAGCGCGCGTGCAGGCGGAACGGGACCGTGTCGTTGCGCTGCTGCCGTGGGCGAAGATCACGCTGGCGGGCTCGGACCTGAAAACGGAGCCGCTGGTCGATGCGCTGGTGAGTCTTGGATTTGCCGGGCTCTGGGGTTACCGGTGGAACGAGGCGTCGCGCCGGTCACAGGATCGTGGGTGTCCGTTCGGATGCTTCTTCGTGTCGCGTGCGCGGTTCCAGTCGGCGGGGAGCCCGGCGACTCCTTTGGTAGGTTTGCCGCGGGATTCCGGGCGAGCGCTCGGACGCCACAGCCACGACGTGGATCGAGACGTCGGAGAGATGACCGTCGGCGGCGATCCCTTGCCGATCGACACGGTTCTCAGAATCATCGAGGCGTCGCGAGCCACGCCGAGGCTGGGGGCTTGGTCGGCGTCGATCCAGACGCTAGCGGCGACCGCGTGCGCGATTTGGACCGACGACGAGCGTGAACGCTGCGTGGCGCTCTGGCGATCGCTGGAGGAGCAGGGGATTCCGCACGCCTCCGTCGGGGACCAGGTTCGGCTGTACAGCGAGCGATTCGCCGAGACGGAGCCGCAGCTTCTGGTCCTGTCCGACGGTGAGGTGACCGTAGCCGACGCTTCCGTGCGCGTGCTCTACTACGATTCGCGCGCCCAGTACGTCTTCGAGCGAGAATCAGGGGCACCGACGGTCTTTCACAACTACGTGTCGCCAGCCACGCAATCCAAGTACCTGCTGGAGTACGAGGCGCCCAGCTTGTCTGTCCTGTCGCCCACGCGCGACCGGGAGCAGATCCGCCTCGACTTCAGCCTCGACTCGCCGAAGCCGATGCCATATGCCCTGATGTTGTGGGGCGACCATCGGCATCTGCGGCTCTACGACAACAACGTTGGGGACGTGCAATGGATCGGGGCGCATGGCGTGCTTCTACACCTCGACCTGGTCACCGGGCCCAATGACTTCTTCGTCGTTCTGACCATCTGAGTGACGCAAGTCGGCGTCACGGCAGAGAGGAGACATGCGATGAGAACTCGATTCGCTGCGTTGTGCGCCGTGGGCTTCCTAGTGGCGGCGGCGGCGCACGGACAGTGGACGACGAGCCGACAGGACGATTTCACGCGAGACGACGGCATTCAGGCGGACCTCCGCGCCGTGTCGTTCGCCGACGACATGAACGGCTGGGCGGCGGGAGACGGCGGAACCATCCTGCGCACGTCCGACGGCGGCAAGACGTGGGTCAAACAGGCGATGCCTGCGCCGCCGCCGAATGCGAATCCTCGGTTCGCCGCGATGTCGCAGAACACGCAGTTGTGGCGTATCTCGGCGCTCGACGCCAAGCGAGCGTGGATCGCGGGTGGCGGGGGAGCGCTGCTCACGACCGAGGACGGAGGCGAGACGTGGAGTCGCGCCAACTCCGGAGGCGGGAACCGACTCGTCGATCTCACGTTCGTCACGGCAGACGTGGGCTTCGTTACCGGGGACAACCGCACGCTCGCTCGGACATCGGACGCCGGCAAGACGTGGGAAACCGTCGTCTCGGGAGCCAGAGCCAGGGCTGGTGACAACCGAACGATCTATGAGGCGATTGCCTTCGCGACGCCGGAACTGGGCTGGGTGGTCGGGTCCTCGGGCACAGCCGCGATGAGCACGGACGGCGGACTGAACTGGGAGGCTCCCGAAGGCGGAATCGGAGCGTCGGAGAACCTCTACGGTATCGCGTTCACGTCAGCGACCGAGGGCTGGATCGTCGGGCAAGAGGCGACGATTCTGCACACGACTGACGCCGGCAAGACATGGACGCGCGTGGACAACGAGGCGCAAGACGACTACTACGACCTCTACGATATCGCGTTTCTGAAGTCGGACCCCAAGCGCGGTTGGGTCTGCGGAGACGGTGGAACCGTCCTCGCCACGACCGATGGCGGCAAGACCTGGAAGAAGCAGAAGTCCGGCGTCAACGAAGCCCTGCACGGGCTCGCCGTCACACCGACGGGGAAAGCCTTCGCCGCCGGATCGTGGGGCGTCATCGTCACGACTGACAAGTAGTCCAGCGGAGCCCGGTCGCCGTGAGGCTACTGGGCTCGCGCCAAACGGACGTAGTCGATGCCAATCGCGCCCGCGACCTGGCAGATCAGCGACAGTTCGGCGTCGCCCGCCGCCAGGTCGTGGATGCCGGCATCGACTTCGCGGGTCATTGTCAACGACGGATGCGACAGATCGAACGCGTGATCGACGGCGTTGCCGGACAGCGCGATACGGCAGGTCCCGCCGCCTGGACGGGTGGTCAGACAGAGAATCACCCGGTACTTGCCGGCTTCCTCAATCGGCAGCGACAGCGATAGCACGTCTCCGGGCGTCCCATCCCACCCCACCTGCGCAACGTTCGACCAACGAGCATCGTGTTGCACGTCGGCTTCGATGCCGCTCCGAGCCAGGTCCTCTGCTTCGAGCACGGTCGAGTTCTGGGCAGCTCCTGCAGCACGAACGATCCACGCTGGCGGGTCCTCGATGCGCAGCATCGCCGCATGGATCTGCGGATGGTCGTCACGTGCGCCGGGCGTCGTGTAGCAGTAGCCGATGCGCGCGTAGGTGATCCCGGGTGTCGGCACATGGGTTTGGAGTTCCATCAGGAACTCGAGGCTCTTCGCGAAAGGCAGGGCGTCCAGGATGTGCCACCGGTAGTTGGACGTGAACCCCCGGTTCCCCGGTCCGTCGCACCTCGGCTGACCGATCAGCGGGCCCTGGAACAGGTCAGGGGAGCTCCAGGAATAGCCGAAGTAGTCCTCAGAACCGGTTCCAAACGTACTGGGGAACGACTCGCCGTCGACGTAGACCTTCTCGTCTCCCTCACCCCACCATCCGCCGCCGGGCGTTGGAATGTCGGTGGGATTCATGATCATGAGAGCGGTGCCGACCCAGACGCCCGATCCATGCAGGATCAGGTAGGTCATGTCGTACCCGTCCGGGCTGCCCACCGCGCCGTGCGTGACGCGCCACTTCGCGCGAAGGTGCATCGATTGAGCAGACCACGTATGGGGCGTTCGCACGACGCCACCGGTTACCGTCACGGTCTGCTTGCCGAAGTTTGCGATGTGAACGCGCGCCGAGTGGGCGAACGGCATCACGAGGCGGCAGTGCATCGTGCCGTCCGGTTCCACGACGAAAGGCAGCGATTGGTATGGACAGACGCCGGGTCCTGCGCCGAAGAAGTCGCCCAATGGGCTTTCGATCTGGGGCGTGGGCGACGCGTCGAAGTAGACCTGGAGCAGCGTCTGACGCAGCGCGGCGCGGGGATCGGGAGCCGAGACGCGAAGCGTGATCGTGCCAATCGCAGCGGGCCCGTCGAGGATGACGGCATCGCCCCGCGAACCGGGACTGACGGTCACGTCGATCTCATGTCCGTCGAGAGCCTCGACCACCAGGTTCATCGGATCCGCCAGACGTGCGCCGACTTCGCGGATCACGTCCGCGTGCTCGGTGAGATGGTTCGGAGCGAAGGACTCCACGTCGGCGGATGAGACGTAACGGCGGAAGTTGACCTGGTAGTAGAACCCTCGCCAGTCCGCGTCGTGCGTCACCTTACAGCTCTGGGCGAACGGAATCGGGAAGTAGACGTTCCCGGCTCCGCCCGCCGCTCGCGACGTGAACGGCTCCGGGATTCTCGCCTTCCCGTTCACGAGCTCCATGAGGTCTGCTTCGATGACCGGCGTCGGGTCGTCGTCGAGGTAGACGCGCAGTTTGCCGCCTTCGCCCACCCATGGGTTCGCCGACCAGAACCGGACCAACGCTCCGGGACCTCGCATATCCGCCAACACGTGCTCCACCCGGTTCCCGACCTTCTCGTCACGGATGTAGTGTCGTCGGTCGGTTGTGTTGGCGTTGTCGCCGTTGGCGAACCAGCCGGGCTTGTCCGGAGCGACGGACCGGCGGTCGTACGACGAGAATTGGCACGTCGTGTAGAACGGATCGGGCTTCGTGGCGAGCCCGGAAAGGTCGGTCATCTCACCCAGGAGCGTTGCGGTCGTGACGCGTGCCACAAGGGCCCTCCTCGAGCGGTGCAGCGTATCGTCTAGGTTCTGGCGCGAAGCAGTGATTCGTCGGAAGCCGTTTCGATGGGCACCGGTTTGCCGTGTCCTCGCCCGGGCCCGGGGTCGTTCCCCATCGCGTTGTAGCAGACGATGACGGCGAGACGCCCGTGTTCCGACCGATTGGTCGCTGATGCGTGCGGCAGGTTCGAATGCCAGAACACGACATCGCCCGGGTCGCCAATCATGCTGCGCTCCGGGTACTTGCGTCGGAGTTCCTCCACCAAAGACAGGGACATACCGGTCTGCTTGCCCTCGGTGCCGGCATCGACGGCGTCGTGTTCGAAGCGACCCTCACTGTGCGCGCCGACGAGGAACCGCAGGCAACCGTTGTCCTCACGCGCCGGGTCGATGAACACCATGGCGGACAGCATGTTAGCGGTGAGACAGCCGTCGTGGAACCAGTAGCCGTAATCCTGATGCCAGTGCCACGACGCTCCGGTTCTCGGCGGCTTGAAGCTGATCTTCGAATGCCAGTGGTAGATATCGTCGCCCAATAGCTGTCTGGCGGGGATGACGAGTCGTGGCAGTCGATACAGGTCGGCGTACGCCGAGTCGCCGGCTTGGGTCCACAGCGCCAACGCTACTTGCCCCGCCTCGCGGTCGCGAGAGGTCCATGTCGTCGTCGAAGACTGAGCGCGGTCCACATTTCGACGCAGTACCGACACCTCCTCGTCGCTGAACAAGCCGTCGAGCCGGATGTACCCGTCGCGTCGAAACGCCTCGAGCTGTTGCTCAGTCAGTGACATCGACATCGATCCTCAACCCCTGTTCAGTCGGTCCCACCGGTTGTCGGCGATCGCATCTCGCAGGCATGTCAGCGATCGTCGCACGAATGCGGACTGTATCACGAGGCTGGGCAGAACGCACGCCCAGGCTGCGTGGGAACCGGCGCGCGCCTTGTATTGGTCTGCTTGGGTCAAGTAACATCGTGCCGGTGCTGTTGTTTGCCGTGACTGCGAGATGTAAGAACGGTCTGCGCTAGGAGAACCGTGCGTGGCGAAGGTGATGGTATTCATCGACGGCACTTGGCTCTACGGCAATCTTCCCAGACTCAGCGAAATCTACGGCCGAACCGACTTCCGGATCGACTTCGGCAAGCTGCCACCGGTTCTCGCCAGGCAGCTCAAGGACCAGCTTCCTGATACCGAGCTCGACATTGTGCGCACGTACCTCTTCGGCAGCTACGCCGCGAACTACGACCACCAGGATGAGGAGGCGGTCCAGCGGCAGCGTGACTTCTTCGACCGCCTTCGCGAAGACTTCCACTACGAAGTGGAGGCGTACCCGATCGACTTTCGTGGCAGACGCCTGCGTGCAGCGGACCGCGCGGCTGGCGATACGTTCGAGCCGCGCGAAAAGTGCGTCGACATCTCCCTCGCCGCGTCGATGCTCTACCTGGCTGCTGTCCCGCAGGTGTACGACATTGCGATGGTCGTGCTGGGCGACCGAGACTTCGTTCCTGTGCTCCGATACACGCGAATGCTCGGCAAGCGAGTCGTGATCGCCAGCGTTCGGGGAAGCTGCGCCCAAGAGCTCTGGGATCCGCGCGATGACGCGCGCGTGCGCGACTTCGATGTGATCTGGATCGACGAGCTTCTCCATGACGTTGAGCTCAGGTACCTGCCGCACCGGATCCGTTGCGAGTCGTCGTTCCATGCAGGACCCCGTGACGTGTGGACCACGTTCCATCCACGTCCGGGCCAGCGGTTCTTCTGCGACGAGTGCCGCGATAGATTTCGCCGCCAGCGGCCGGATGGCGACGAGGAAGCCATGGGACGACCTCTGCTCTCCGCGAGCCCAGATGGCGCGCGACCGGCAATCGGAGACTCGCACACCGGGTACGTGAAATCCAAGATGGCAGACAAGGGCTACGGATTCATCCGCAGCTCGGTCGACGGACTCGACTACTTCTTCCACCTGACGGATCTATCTCCCGATCTGCTGTACGACGACCTGCCCGAGGGCACGCCTGTGGCGTTCGAGATACGCAAGCTTCCGGAAGCGAACCGCGCCGGCGCTGGCCAGAATGTCCGAATCCGGATCGACAAACCGGATGAGGACACCGACGACCTCGGCGAGGAAGAAGACGAATACTGATTCACATCGATCCGGAGCATTCTTCCGTGCAGACTGACGACACCAACGCCCTGATGCAGCAGCGCCGCGATAAGCTGGCTCTTCTGCGCCAGAACGGGATCGATCCCTATCCGTACGCGTACGAGCCGACTCATTCGGCGCAAGCGCTCCACACAGCCTTCGGCGACCAGCAGTCCATCGAAGAGGGCGCTCACCGCGTGCGCATCGCGGGCAGAATGATGACTCGGCGGTCGCACGGCAAGAGCGCCTTCGCCCATATCCGCGATGCCACCGGGGAGCTCCAGATCTACGTGCGCCTCGATGTCGTTGGCGAGGAGGCGTTTACGCAGTTCGGCGACTTCGACTTAGGCGACATCCTCGGCATCGAGGGAACCGTCTTCCGGACTCGAATGGGCGAGTTGACCGTCCAGGCGAGTGAGGTTGTGCTCCTGAGCAAGTCGCTGCGGCCCCTGCCGGAGAAGTGGCACGGGCTCACCGATGTCGAGACACGCTACCGTCAGCGTTACGTCGATCTCATCGCCAACCCGAGCGTTGTCGACGTCTTCCGCAAGCGCGCCGCGATCGTTCAAGCCATCCGAAGCCGACTCGACGAGCTCGGCTATCTTGAGGTCGAGACGCCAGTTCTTCAGCCTCTTTACGGCGGAGCAGCGGCGCGGCCCTTCACGACACATCACAACGCGCTCGACAGGACGCTCTATCTTCGCATCTCGAACGAGCTCTATTTGAAGCGGCTGATCGTCGGCGGCATGGAGCGCGTCTACGAGTTCTCTCGGGATTTCAGGAACGAGGGCATCGACCGCTCGCACAACCCCGAGTTCACTCTGATGGAGTGCTACCAGGCATACGCGGACTACGGGATGATGATGGACCTGGTGCAGGACCTGGTTGTGCGTTCGGCACAGGCGGTCAACGGCGGTCTCGTCGCCCAGTACCAAAGCGAGACACTCGATCTGACGCCCCCGTGGCGGCGCGTGACGATGGTCGAGTCAATCCGCGAGGTGCTCGGCGTCGATGTGCGAAACCTGAGCGCCGGTGAGCTCCAGCGCCTCCTGTCGGACGCTCGGCGCTCCGAAGAAGGTCCAGAGGCGCTGCCGGACTCGTGGGGCAATCTCGTCGCCGAGCTGTTCGAGGAGTGCGTCGAAGCAACACTCGTCCAACCAACGATCATCTACGATTACCCCGTCGAGGTGTCGCCGCTCGCCAAAGCCAAGCGAGGGGACCCACGATTCGTCGAGCGGTTTGAACCGTACATCGCTCGGATGGAGGTCGGGAACGCGTTCAGCGAGCTCAATGACCCCATCATTCAACGGCTCCGCTTCGTCGAGCAAGCTCGACTCGCCGCCGGAGGCGACGAGGAGGCGCACCCTCTGGATGAGGACTTCCTGCGAGCGCTGGAATACGGGATGCCGCCGACGGGAGGCTTAGGCATCGGCATCGACCGCATCGCGATGATCCTCACGGACAGCGCGACGATTCGTGACGTCGTTCTGTTCCCGCAGATGCGGCCCGAGACGGCATCCTAAGCGCGATGCTGGAGTCCTTCCCCTTGTTGCTGCCTTCAGCCTGCGCGACACGATGAAGTACTTCGAGTACCTCATCGGTCTTCGCTACCTGCGTGCCAAGCCCGCCCAGACGATCATGTCCGCAGGAGGCGTGATGCTTGGCGTCGTCGTGGTAATCGTCTCGCTATCCGTCTTCAACGGCTTCCAGACGACTCTACGCGACCGACTGCTGGGTTCCGAACCGTACCTGGTCGTGCTCCCGCAGGGAGGTTCGTTCGGGGACCACAACGCGTTCATCGACGAACTCCGCGCCATTCCCAAGGTGACCGGAGCAACGCCAACGATCATGAACCAAGCCCTTCTGCGCAACTACGACGACCGCGACAGGCTGTCGGGGGCTCTGGTGAAAGGGATCGACCCAGCGACGATCAGCGGTGTGACCGATCTCGGCAGCTACCTGCGCACCGGAGCCCTTGATCTCGAGCGACCCGACCTGATCGCGCCTCTGCAGCAGGGAGACAGCCCTCGCGTTCCGGCGGACGACACGATCCAGGGCGGCATCATCCTCGGATGGGCGCTTGCGCGTCGATTGCAGGTGCGCGTCGGCGACCCGCTCTTCGTGTTCGCCGACTTCAAGGAGGATCCGTACGGGCGGATCTATCCCGTGCCGCGCGTGTTCGTGGTCGTTGACCTCTACACGTCGGGTCTCTACGAGATGGACTCGAACATGGCGTTCGTATCGCTGACGGCGGCGCAATCGCTGTACCGAACGCCGACCGACGTGTCACAGATCGAGGTGCGAACCGACACGCCCGACGACGCGGACACCGTGCAACGGGCGATCCTCGAGCGATACGGCCTAGAATACCTGCCGAAGACGTGGAAGGAGCTGCGCGGCTCGTTCTTCGGAGCCTTGGAGCTCGAAAAGCGTCTCACGTTTGTGACGCTGGCTCTCATCATCGTCGTCGCGGCGTTCAGCACGGCGATTACGCTCATCATGCTCGTGATGGAGAAGACGAGGGAGATCGGAGCACTGAGGGCTCTGGGAGCCGAGCGCGGCAGCGTGTTGCGGCTCTTCATGCTGAACGGCACGATCATTGGTGTCATCGGCGCGATTCTGGGCACGGTCGTCAGCTTGGGGCTCTGCTGGCTGCTGAAGCACTACCTGCGCATCCCGTTGCCGGGCGAGGTCTACCAAGTGGACTACGTGCCGGTGAAGGTGAGTTGGGGCTACGTGGCGAGCGTGAACGCCCTCGCCATCGCCGTGTGTTGGCTCGCGAGCCTCTATCCGGCATACCGGGCGTCGAGGCTTCGCCCCGTCGAGGCGCTCCGATATGAGTAGAGACGCGCGAGCCGTGCTGTTTCCAGACGTTTTCATCTCGGTCGAAGGGCTCTTCAAGTCGTTCCGTGACGGCGATGTGACGACGGAGGTGCTCCGTGGCGTCGATCTGACGATCCGCCAATCGGAGATCATCGCTGTCGTCGGCGCTTCGGGAGCCGGAAAGAGCACGCTGCTTCACCTGCTGGGCGGACTCGACCGCCCCACATCCGGCTCGATTCGATACGAAGGCATCGAGATCACGTCGCACGATGACCGTGCCTTGACTCGATTCCGCCGGAGCGACGTGGGCTTCGTGTTCCAGTTCCATCATCTGCTGCCTGAGTTCTCTGCCGCAGAGAATGTCGCGATGAGCGCTCTGATTGCCGGGGACAAGCCCGCGGCTGCTGCGACGAGGGCGCGAGAGCTTCTGGACTTGGTGGGAATGAGCGCGCGAACCGCGCACCGCCCCCCCAAGCTCTCGGGAGGAGAGCGGCAGCGCGTCGCCATTGCGCGGGCGCTCGTCAACTCCCCTCGCGTCATCCTAGCAGACGAACCGACCGGGAACCTGGACCGCGCAACCAGTCAGGCGATCCACGACATGATCTGGGGGCTGCGAGACCGGCTGGGTCAGACCTTCGTCGTCGTCACCCACAACGCGGAGCTCGCCCAACGCGCGGACCGTACGATACACTTGTTGGACGGGCGGATCAGTGCAGCCGCCACGGATGTGCCATAGGGCAGGAAGGCGACGCGGATGATCATCTATCTCGACGGCAGCTTCGTGTCCAAGGAGGACGCCAAGGTTTCCGTCTTCGACCATGGACTGCTGTACGGCGACGGGGTCTTTGAAGGCATTCGAGCCTACAACGGCCGCGTATTCCGCCTCGATGAGCATCTGCAGCGCCTCTACGACTCCGCGAAGGCGATCATGCTGACGATCCCTCTGACGCAGGGCGAGATGGAGGGCATCGTCCTAGACACGATCCGACGCAACGGTCTGCGCGATGCCTACGTGCGCCTGGTCGTCACGCGCGGCGTCGGCGACCTGGGCTTGGGACCCGAGAAATGTCCCCGGGCATCGGTGTTCTGCATCGCGGGTAAGATCGCCCTGTACCCGGAGAAGTACTACGAACAGGGCTTGGAGGTCGTGACCGTCCCGACCCGCCGGAACATCGCCGAGGCGCTGAACCCGCGGATCAAGTCGCTGAACTATCTGAACAACATCCTGGCGAAGATCGAGGGGCAGATCGCAGGGGTTCCCGAGGCGATCATGCTGAACCAGGAGGGCTATGTCGTCGAGTGCACCGGCGACAACATCTTCGTCGTCCGCGACGGCGCGTTGTTGACGCCTCCCTCGCATGTCGGAGCCCTTGAGGGCATCACGCGGAACGTCGTGCTCGGACTGGCGGCAGAGCAGGGGATGCCCACAAAGCAGACGCTCTTCACCCGCTACGAGGTCTATACCGCCGACGAGTGCTTCCTCACCGGCACGGCGGCAGAGCTGATCCCTGTGGTCATGGTCGACCGGCGGGTGATCGGCGACGGTCTTCCGGGGAGCGTCACTCGCAAGCTGACCGAGGCGTTCCGCGAGCTGACGCAGACGACGGGCACGCCGATCGGGTAGCCGAGTCCGTTGACCGACCGCGAACCGGGCGGGTACAATGGGTTAGGTCTGACCCGCGCACCCGTGCGCTTCGCGCCGGCCGGAGGGGTCCCAGAAAGGGATGGGTCGCACAGCCCCTCGACAGGTGCGCGGACGGCTAGGTCCTGGAAGAGACACGAACCAACGCGACCCCCATGAGGAGCACGACGTGGTGCGAGCAGCACGAGGCGGACGACGACGACGCCTCACCCGCGAGCAGTTGGAGGCGATCGAGAAGCAGATCGACTACAAGAACCTGGGCTTCATCCGCCAATACTTGACGGACCGAGGCAAGATTCGCCCGCGACGCACGACCTACCTTTCGTCGCGGGGACAGCGCAAGCTGATGGTCGCGATCAAGCGCGCCCGAATGCTCGCCTTGCTGCCCTTTGAAGTGAAGTAGACGGCTTGGGGGATGGCGGCGAAGGTCGCCGCCATCCGAACGCCCTAGTAAGCCGACGAACCCTCTTCCGCCAGCGGCAACACCCACACGTTCCGATACGACACCAGGTTCCCGTGATCCTGGAGCAGCAGCGGACCCGGTTCTCCGACGTTCAGGTCGACGGAGCCGCCGGTGGGCCCGTTCGTCTGCACGTTGTTGTGCACGACGACGCCGTTGTGCAGTAGGGTGATCCGCGCCGGCGTGATGGTCTTGCCATCGCCATCGACGCGCGCAGCTCGGAAGCACGCGTCGTACGACTGCCACTCCATCGGCGGCTTGCAGGCGTTCGTCAGTGGGGCGAACTGGTCGTAGATAGCAGCGCAATCGCCCTTGCCCGGGACAGGGATTCCGTATGAATCGAGCACCTGGATCTCGTACCGACCCTGAAGGAACACGCCGCTGTTTCCCTTCGCCTGTCCCCGGGCTTCGGGCATGTCGGGGCAGCGGAACTCCAAATGTAGTAGGCTGTCTCGGAACGTGTACCGGCTCATGATGTCGCCGGACTTCGGCACGACCGTCATGATCCCGTGAGACACCTGCCATCCAGGCGCTCCGCCGGAACGCGTCGTCCAGCCGTTGAGATCGCTGCCGTCAAATAGCACAACCGCTCCACTCGGAGGCGAGCCAGCCATCGGGTCACTCCTACGTGTTCGCGCGCGAGCAATCCGCGCGCACTGTATGGGTTGGTTCAGCCTGATGCGCCGTCGTTGCCCGCTGCAAGCTCGATGAGGCGCTTCACGATCGGCTGATCCAGCGTGATCAGCGAAGGCTCGTTGCAGATCAACGTCGGAATGGCTCCCATCCGACGATAGACCTCAATGGCGATGTGCGCGTCTTTCTGCGTCGGATGCAGGTGGTAGTATCCCACGAAGCGCGTGTGTCCGCGCCACAGCTCCGCGCAGATGCCATGCGCGGCAGGAATGTGTTCGTCGCGCAGGTCGCCCCAGCCGTCGTGGATATGCGCCTGCGCGAAACACTCGCGTTGGAAGCTGATCTCGGTCAAGCCCTCGCCAGCCAGCACGAGATCGGGCTGCACGGCGACGTACTCCTCTTGCATGCGCCACATGCCTTCGGGCGTCGTCATGCCCTCGACGAGGCCGTTGTCCGTGTTCCACGTGCACAACGTCTGGTCGATGAAGATCGCCGGTGCCTGTAGATCTCGTGCGGCCTCCAGCGACGCGTCGATGATCGTGCGCCTCCATGAGCCCAGTCCTGGGTGGATGAAGCCCATCCGCGTGTAGTCGTGCGACTCTGGGGGCCAGTACCAGCCCTGCGGATCGTTCCGATACGCCCCGCGAATCTGCCAGTCGCGCACCTTGCCGTAGACGGCGTGGTCCTCGTCGAGGGCGAAGTAGTTGAAATGGGGCATCACCTTGAAGCCCATCTCGTTCGCCTTCGCGAGGTACGCCCTGGTGTCGTCGGTGGGAACGTAGTCGGGGTAGTCGACATCGTACGCGCTGGTGCGCCAGTTACTGAGATGGATGAGCGTTTGGTTGGGCGGAAAGATTCGGGCGAACGCATCCAGAACGGCGACGTTCGGGCTCGCCCAGCCAATCGAGAACCGAATGCCATCCACCCAGTCGGGCCGAGAGGCGCGCTTTGCCGCCAGCGAGTACGTGCGGTTCATCCACGCGCGGTACCGGGCGACGGGCGCGCGCCAATCGCCGTCGTAGACATTGACGCGCCACTCCACGCCCCCGGCGTTCCGGTTCTGCCACACGGGTCCAGGCTGCTCGCTCTCGAACCCGAGCGTTGACGCCCCTTCGCGCCGATTCAGGTTCAGCGCCTTGAACTTGTAGGAAGTGTCCTCTGCGTGAATCATCAACGACTCGCGGCCCATCTCCGCGACGGCGAGCTGCGCGTTCCAACGGAAGGGCCACGGGAACCGATCGTTCCGGGGGAACTCGCGATCCGAGTCGACGCGGATGCCGTTCACACAAGGCAGGATGAGGGCAGCTTCCTTGGCGAACGGCACGTTCCACCGAGCCGAAACGATGCCGCGACGAGCTCCCTGCGCCGACGGCGTGACGCACAGATCGCCCGTAGATGGATCGAGTCGCACGAACAGCTCTCGATCCGTATCGTTCCCGATGAACACGATTCGCGCGGCGAGCTCGGACAGGAGCTTCACCGTGATCCGCTGGTGCTTGTCGCGTCCGTAGGAATCGCCCTGTGCATAGTAGATCTCGACCGGGAAGGGCGCTTCGCCGTTCCGACACCATTCAGTGCCAGTCCCACGGGACACTAGGCTGATCAACGCGCCGCCCTCGAAGCGCGCGACAAACCGGTCGGTCTCTGCGATGAGCGTCTCATGGCTCGCGCATCGAAGCGGCATGGCACTGCCTCCAATGGTTCGTGTCGCGCTGTCGTGCGTCGATCCAAGTCAATGGGGCAGGCCGTAAGACCTGCCCCATCGTCGTCTCGAAGAGCCGATGTGCTAGGGGTAGGCGCGCTTGATTTCGCCCCAGGCAACCGTCACCTTGTCCTTGGGCTGCACCGCCAAGAGCGAGTCGATTCCCTGCTCATAGATGGTAGTGATCTGCTTCTCCGTGATCGCCTTGTTGAAAACCGCCATCTCGTCGAGCGAGCCTTTCCACCAATGGGACGAGCCCTCGCGCCAGCCGATGCCCAGGAAGTTGTCGTTGGGGGTCGTCTTGCCGCTGGTGCCCGTTTCGCCCACCATCTTGCCGTTCACGTAGATCCGGCGCGTCTTGCCGTCGTACGTGGCGGCGACGTGCGTCCACTTCTTGGCGTCGAACGCTCCTCCTGGCGAGTCGAAGTTGGTGCGGCCGCCGTTCGGCGTGATGACGAAATGGAAGTACTTCGACCCGGTGTTGATGAACAGCGCCCAGTTCTCATTGGTGCCCGACATGGGGCCCTTTGAGAAGAACGTCTGCCAGCCGTCGCCGGACCCTTCCCAGTTGAACCAGCAGACCATCGAGAGCTCGGTCTCGAGGTCAAGCGACTTCGCGTCCGGAACCTGGACGTACTGGTCGGCTCCGTTCATCTGAAGCGCCTTGCCGAACTTCCCGTCGACGTACTTCGCGCCGATGATCTTGCCGTTGTTGCCCAGTCCGGAACCGTCCTTGGCGATCTCGCCCGAACCCTCGTCGAACAGCCAAATGCCAACGGCGTTCTCGACCTGCGCCAAGGCCGCGGATGCGGCTCCTAGGCAGAGCGCAACCAGGACTACAAGTAGGAACCGTCTCTCCACTCTGGTGCTCCTCGTGTACGGGGCTCAGCCCATCCTCCGCCCCACTCGGTACCGAATGTAGCCAACGCCCAACAGGCGCGCAACGCTTGCCGGATGGGATCGGACACGACTCCGCCGTGCCAGAAAGTGCGCGCCGAACGCGAGAGTGCCATAATGGCTCTACATCCGTGGAGCAAAGCAGTGCCAAAACGGCTCGATCTATCTTCCTAGCCATTCGACAGAACACGAGATCGCAGTATTGGCGGGGGTTTTCGGCATGACTCACGTGAGTTGGCACTCTGGCACGCCGATTGCTAACTCCTTGCCGCAAACGGCGATGAGTGCCGTTCCAGACAGGTTGGGAGCGATCACAGGAGACTACGCATGGCGATCACGCCTCTCTACGACCGCATCCTCGTGCAGAGGATCGAGGAAGAGGAGCAGAAGGTCGGCGGGATCATCATCCCCGACACGGCTAAGGAGAAGCCTCAGCAGGGCAAGGTCGTTGCCGTCGGAGCAGGCCGAGTGCTGGACAACGGCGAGCGGCAGAAGCCCGATGTGGCGGCGGGAGACAAGGTTCTATTCGGCAAGTACGCCGGCACCGAGGTCAAGCTTGAGGACGAGGAATACCTGATCCTGCGCGAGGAGGACATCCTCGCCAAGATCGTCGACTAACCGATTCGCACCGAGTTCGGA
Organism: Candidatus Poribacteria bacterium; assembly: GCA_016866785.1. NCBI lineage: Bacteria > Candidatus Poribacteria > Candidatus Poribacteria bacterium. The sequence goes on along the minus strand of VGLH01000001.1, from coordinate 40,047 downwards.
GGAGGAATCCTACATGCCCGCGAAACAGTTGGCATTCACCGACGACGCGCGCGCATCCATCAAGCGCGGCGTCGACGCGCTCGCGAACGCCGTCCGCGTAACGCTCGGACCCAAGGGCAGAAACGTCGTCATCGAGAAGAAGTTCGGCGCGCCGACCGTCACGAAGGACGGAGTCACGGTCGCCAAGGAGATCGAGCTCGAGGACGCCTATGAGAACATGGGCGCCCAGATGGTCAAGGAAGTCGCGTCCAAGACCAGTGACGAGGCCGGCGACGGCACGACCACGGCGACGGTTCTCGCCCAGGCGATCTACCGCGAGGGTCTGAAGAACGTCACGGCGGGCCGGAACCCGATGGGCATCAAGCGCGGGATCGACAGCGCCGTCGGCGCGGTCGTCTCTGGTCTCGCCGGCATCAGCACGCCTGTCGAGGGCAGGACCCACATCGCCCAGGTCGCGGCGATCTCCGCGAACAACGACGCCAGCATCGGCGAGTTGATCGCCGACGCGATGGAGAAGGTCGGCAAGGACGGCGTGATCACGGTCGAAGAGGCGAAGTCCCTGGAGACGACTCTCGAAGTCGTCGAGGGCATGCAGTTCGACCGTGGCTACCTGTCGCCCTACTTCATCACCGACCAGGAGCGCATGGAAGTCTCGCTGGATGACCCGTACATCCTCATCCACGAGAAGAAGGTCTCCGCGCTCAAGGATCTCGTGCCCCTGCTGAACGAAGTCGCTCAGAGCGGCGGCACGCTCCTCATCATCGCCGAGGACATCGAGGGCGAGGCGCTCGCCACGCTCGTCGTCAATAAGCTGCGCGGCACCATCCGCGCCGCGGCGGTCAAGGCTCCCGGGTACGGCGACCGCCGCAAGGCGATGCTCGAGGACATCGCGACCCTGACCGCCGGTCAGGTGATCTCCGAAGAGCTCGGCGTCAAGCTCGAGAGCGTGAACCTGCACTCGAAGTTCATCGGTCGGGCGAAGCGCGTCGTGATCGACAAGGACAACACGACGATCATCGAGGGCGCGGGAACGGCTGAGGCGATCCGCGGTCGGATCGAGCAGATCCGCCGTCAGATCGAAGACACGACGTCGGACTACGACCGCGAGAAGCTCCAGGAGCGCCTGGCGAAGCTCTCCGGCGGCGTCGCCGTCATCAACGTCGGCGCGGCGACCGAGGTCGAAATGAAGGAGAAGAAGGCGCGCATCGAGGACGCGATGCACGCGACACGCGCGGCGGTCGAGGAGGGTATCGTCGCCGGCGGCGGCGTGGCGCTGGTCCGCACGCAGAGCGCACTCGACGGCGTCAGCGCCGCAGACGAGGACGAGCAGGTTGGCGTCGGCATCGTGCGACGAGCCCTGGAAGAACCCCTCCGCCAGATCGTCCGCAACGCCGGTCAGGAGGACTCCGTCATCGTCGACGCGATCCGCAAGTCCGACGACGCCAACTTCGGCTATGACGCCCAGCGCGAAGAGTACGCCAACATGTTCGACGCGGGCATCATCGATCCCACGAAGGTCGCCCGCATCGCGTTGCAGAAGGCAGCCAGCATCGCCGGTCTCATGATCCCCACCGAGGCGCTGGTCGCCGAGCTCCCCGAGAAGGAGAAGCCGGCTCCGATGCCTCCGGGCGGCGACATGTACTAGTCCAGAACCGGTACACTGTGAAGGGCGGCGGGCATGGGCTCGCCGCCCTTTCTGTCTTCAGAACCGTGTAGGTGCGGCAACGTCGAGGCGGCGTCGAGCCGGCTACGTGTCGGAACGTCCGATGGAGGGCGCGTGGTCGGATTCGCTCAGACGCTCTTGCTCGACGAGCACGTCGGATAGGGTCTCTTGGATTGACGCAACGCGCCGCTGTATGTCCTCGATAGCCCGGCGGAGGTCCTCTAGCTCTCCAGACGAATGGCGACTGGGGATGTGAGGCGGACCGAGAACCATCCGCAGCGCGAAGAGCGAAATCACGGTCACGCAGAGCGCAGCGATCGTCAAGAACAGCCAAAGCGACATCACGAGTGATTCCGTTCCTGCTCAGCGCGCGACGATGGCGGGAGAGGCGGGGCGGAGCCGGTGGACCGCAGCCGCCGCTGCTCGTCGAGCTCCAGCAGCACGTCGGCGACCATCTCCTGCAGCCGACCGATGTCTTCGCGCAAGCCCGCGAGCTGCTGAGCATCGCGATCCTGCGTCCTCGACAACACCTTCGCCTTCTGGTAGTCGAAGACGCGGTTGATCAGCACCAGTGCGACGATGAAGGGGAATACGAGTCCGAAGAACTCCATCCGCGCCTTCCTCTCAGGAACACGGCACGCCGCCCGTCTCGCATGGAAGATAGGCGATCCGTAGGTACGGGTCAAGGATCGCGCCAGCCGCAAAGCCGATCGCCAGTGCAACCCGGACGTGCATCGTCGTCTCCTGATTGATAGAATCAGTGACGCCAACCCATCGACTGTCCGCGCGTCGGCTGGAGCCCCGATGTGATCCCCGTCCTGTCAGCGGGCGAGATGCGAGCCGTCGATCGCCACACGATCGACGTCGTCGGGATTCCTGCGCGATCTCTGATGGAACACGCCGGGCGCGCTCTGGCGGATCGTGTCCGCAACGTTGTTGGTAACGACGGCTCCATCGCCGTGGTTTGCGGCAAGGGCAACAACGGTGGCGACGGACTGGTCGCCGCGCGGTTCCTGCACGGATGGGGGTTCAGGACGACCGTGTATCTCACGGTGGAGCGGGACGAGCTCGGGTCTGAGCCGTTGGCGTGTCTGCAAGCCACTGAGCGGGTCGGGGTGCCTGTCTCGTCGATCAGTACTCCAGTCGCGCTCGATGCGACGAGTTTTACAGCGCACGCGTGGCTTGTCGATGCCATCCTAGGGACGGGACTCAGCGGCGGGGCATGCGGTCATGCGGCGCGAGTGATCGACCGCATCAACGCATCGAGACGCCCCGCGCTCGCTTGCGACGTTCCGAGCGGACTGGATGCGACAACCGGTCAGGTCGCGGGACCTTGCATCCGAGCTCGCGAGACGTTGACCATCGGGTTCCCGAAGATCGGGCTGCTGCTCTATCCCGGCGCGGACTACGTCGGTCGGCTCTCGACCGCAGACATCGGCTTTCCGCGCCAAGCCATCGATGCGGCCTCGGTCTCGCTGTGGCAGGTCGAGCGATCTGACGCTGCTGCCAGGCTCCCGGTACGGCGCAAGAACGCCCACAAGGGCGACTTCGGGCGCGTCCTCCTCGTTGCCGGTTCGTCTGGGATGGCTGGAGCCGCTGCCCTGACCTCGGAAGCAGCCCTTCGCGCCGGCGCTGGGCTGGTGACGCTCGCGACGCCTCGCGCCGTGGTTGGTTCCCTGGCATCCAGGCTCACGGAAGTCATGGTCGCATCGCTGCCGGATACGCCAGACGGATGCGTCTCTCCCGAAGCCGTGCCCTCGATACGCGCCCGCGCGAAGAGCGCAGACGTTCTCGCGATTGGTCCCGGACTATCGGCATCCGATGGAGCGCGAGCGACCATGGCGAACCTTGCCGCAGACTGGTCGACGCTCCCGACCCGCATGGTCATCGACGCCGACGGTCTGAACCACTTGGCGGCGATTGGCGCGACATCGCTCCCGGCAGGTGCGGTCCTTACACCCCATCCGGGCGAGATGGCTCGTCTTTGCCGAACTACCGTCGATGCCGTCGAGAAGGACCGCATCGGCATCGCACGTTCACTGTCAGCCGAGTGCGGCGCAGTCGTGGTACTCAAAGGCGTGCCCACGGTTATCGCAGCGCCGAACGGGTTGGCATACCTGAACCCGACCGGGAATCCCGGTATGGCGACCGCAGGCTCGGGAGACGTTCTCACCGGTCTGATCGCCGGATTCTCGGGGCAGGGGCTCGACCCGGTGGATGCGTCGATCCTGGGCGTGTACCTGCACGGACTCGCGGGAGACCTGGCGGCAGCGACGCTCGGAGCTTCGCTGCTCGCCGGCGATATCCTCTCGCATGTCCCGTCGGCGATGCGGGCTCTCACCACCGGATAGGAAGGAACCCATGGCGACAGCGCGCGTCGCGGTCATCGGTGGCAGCGGCTTCTACCAGATGGACGGTCTCAGCGACATCGAAGAACGAGCGGTGGAGACGCCATTCGGTTCCCCAAGCGATTCGGTGGTTCTGGGCACGCTGGACGGCGAGCGAGTCGCGTTCCTACCCCGCCACGGACGCGGTCACCGTATTTCGCCGACGCATCTGAACGTGCGTGCGAATATCTACGCGCTCAAGACGCTCGGAGTCGACACGCTGCTGTCGTTCAGCGCCGTGGGCAGCCTGCGCGAGCACATCGAGCCAACGTCGTTCGTCGTGCCGGACCAGCTCTTCGACCACACCAAGAGCCGCTCCTCCAGCTTCTTCGGACAAGGGATCGTCGCGCACGTCGGCATGGCGGAACCCTATTGCCCATGCCTTCGCGATACGCTGATCGCCGCCGGGCACGCGGAGGGCTCCACCGTTCACGACGGCGGGCAGTACATCTGCATCGAGGGTCCGCAGTTCTCCACGGTGGGCGAGTCGAAGACCTACCGCCAGTGGGGTATGGACATCATCGGGATGACCGCCGCCACCGAAGCCAAGCTCGCGCGCGAGGCGGAGATGTGCTACGCCACGCTCGCCGCCGTGACGGACTTCGACGTTTGGCATCCCGACCATGCCACGGTCACGACCGAGATGATCCTGGCAAACCTCTCCAAGAACGTCGAGAACGGCAAGCGGATAGTGCGGGACGCGATCCGACGTGTCACACCGTTACGTGACTGCTCGTGTCGCAGCGCCCTCGCTTCGGCGATCGCAACGAACCCCGATGTCGTGCCGGGCGACGTTCGGGAGCGCCTTGGGCTGTTCGTCGGCAAGTACTTGCGATGACCATCGAGTCAACTGTGTGTGCTCTGGTCGGCGCGGACTCCGTTACGCTGTCTCCTGTCTCCGACCGCGCTCGCCTGGGGAGACGCGTCTGGCGCGTGGGCACGCCGTCCGGCGAGGTATACGCCGTCAAGCACCTGTCGGCGCGGCAAGCGCAGACGCGCGGCGGATACGACAGCCTCGACACCGAATGGGCGATGCTGTCGCTCCTCCACGGCACGGGGGACTGCGTTCCCGAACCCGTTGGGCTCGACGAAGAGGCAGGCTTGCTGGTCACTCGTTGGTTCAGCGACGGAACCTTCGATGATGTGTGCCAGCGCGACCCGTGTCGCGCCTCCCGCATCGCCACGATGGGGCTGCGGAATCTCAGGAGCCTCCAACGGGGAATCGACGCTCACGAGTCAGAGATCGATCCATACTGCTTCGAGATGGACTACGACGCCTACCTCGGAAGCGACTTCCTCTACCATGTGGACGATGCTCACAAAGCCCTGGAGCACGTCCTTCGGCTCGCAGGGCTCTGGACCAGCGAGACGTCGGCGGCGGCAGAGGACGCGTGGCTGGGAGTTGTGGACGCGGCACAGAGCTCCGAGCCAACGATTGGCTCACTCGACTACAATGCCCGCAACGTGCTGGTGAACGCCGATGCGGTCGTGTTCGCAGACTGGTCGACGGTGGGCTGGGACTGGAATGAGCGGCGCATCGCCCAGTACTTCATCGCGCTCGGCAGTTCGACGCCAGATGGGAACTTCGTGCAATCGGTGTCAGCCGAGCTCGTGGATGCGCTCGGGGACGGTCTGTACTTCGATCCCGCAGCCCTGGAGGCTCACGTCGTCGTGTTCTTGTCGGTCGCGTTGGAGCGCGTTCTCAGGGGTGGCGACCCGTCGTCGCGATCATCTTGGGCAGGCAGACATCGGTACGAACGACTGATGAACCTGCTCGGGCGCGGAGCGGTCGCCTCCCACGAGCCGTCGGCTCGGGTGCGACACCTGTACCGACGAGCGAGCGAGCGACTGAGTGCGTGACCGATCTGCATGCGACGTAACCGCCCGTCCGCAGTGAACGTCAGCACGGGTGCATGCCTCGCTCACGTTGCCGCAGCACCTGAGTCCGCAGCCGGGAACCGGTGATGGACAGACGAGTCTGGCACGCCGCGCCGTATGACATCCCGGCGGTTGCCGCGCTGAGCGTCGACGCAGGCGTAACGCCCTTTGTCGCTCATCTGCTGCTGAACCGGGGCATCGCTTCGGTTGCCGAGACGCGCGCGTTCATCCATCCCACGTTCGACGACATCCACGATCCCTGGTCTCTGCCGGACATGGAGCCTGCGGTCGAGTGCCTCCGCAGGGCAATCGGCGACGGGAGCCGTATCACCATCTACGGTGACTATGACGTCGATGGCACGACGGCGACGGCGATCCTCCTGCGCGTTTTCCGAGCCCTTGGAGCCAATGTCGACCACTACATCCCGGAGCGAGCCCGGGAGGGCTACGGGCTCAACACCGACGCGATCCATGCGATCCATGCGTCCGGCACACGAGTGCTCGTCACGGTCGATTGCGGCGTCACGGCTCAAGGTCCAATCGAGTCAGCCCACGAGCTCGGCATCGATGTCATCGTCACGGATCACCATAGCCCGGACGAAGACCGCCTGCCGCGCGAAGGCACCGCCGTCGCGGTAATCGACCCCAAGCTGCCCGGTTCCACGTACCCGTTCGAGGAACTCGCGGGCGTCGGGCTGGCGTTCAAGCTCGCTCACGCGCTGGTGGGAGGATCGCTGGATGCGGACAGGAACCCACTGCTCCTCGACCAACTCGGGATGGTGGCGCTGGGCACCATCGCTGATATGGCGCAGATGCGCGGCGAGAACCGCGCGCTCGCCAAGCTCGGACTCGAAGTGCTGAACCGGCGCAACAGTCCGGGAATCCGCGCGCTCTGCGAGGTCGCTGGCATCAAGCCTGAGACCACGCTGACGGGTCGCCACGTCGGATGGCAGCTCGGACCTCGGATCAACGCGGCGGGCAGGCTGGACAGCGCCCGGAAGGTCGTGAGGCTGTTGATCACGGACTCCGACATGGAAGCCCAGGAGATCGCCCGTGAGCTGCACGCCGACAACGAAGAGCGCCGACGGCTGACGGAACGGATCTTCCAGGATGCGTGCGCACAAGTGGACAGCGATCGGGCAGCGTTGGAGCGCGAGCGAGCTCTGTTCCTCTGCCGTGACGGCTGGCATCCGGGAGTGGTCGGCATCGTCGCTGGGCGCTTGGTCGAGCGATACGGGATGCCGACGGTCCTCGTGGGCATGGAGGAGGACATCGGGAAGGGGTCGGCTCGAAGCATCCCGGAGTTCGATATCCACGACGCCCTGCTCGAGTGCCGCGAGCTCATGGTGACATTCGGCGGACACCGCGCGGCTGCCGGTCTGACCGTGACGAGGGACCGCGCCAGATCGCTGGGGAGGCGGTTCCTTGCGGTGGCTCGCGAACGCCTATCGGAAACGGATATCGCCCCAAAGCTCCGGCTCGATTCCGTGATCCCCCTCAGCGAACTCACCATCGAAGCCATCCGCGAAACAGCGGCTCTGGACCCCTTCAGCGAAGGGAACCCGCAGCCTCGCGTCGGCATTCGCGGGCTTCGCGTGCAGGGCGCGCCACGCTTGTTCGGCAAGGAATCGACACACCTCGGCGTGACGCTCGTCGATGAGCCCTACTCGATCCGGGCGATCCGGTGGCGTCACACCGAGGACGCCGTCGCGCTGAGCGCTTCAGGGGTCGAGGTCGATGTGGCGGGCGTCGTCGAAATCGACGAGTACGGGAACACCAGCAGACCGCAGATCAGCGTCGATCACTGGTCGGTACGTCCCGCCGGAAGCACGGGAATCTACCCCCCGCACGAAACCGCCGCATGGGTTAGAATAGAGGATAGGCGTCGCGAGACCAGCAAGGCGGACGCCCTAGCCGATGTGTTGCTCCGTGGGGAGCCCTCTCTGGTCTACGTGCGAGACGCGCGAGCGGCAGAGCAGGCGCGCGAGCTACTCGACGGTATGGGAGTGTCCTGCGGCGAGGACGAGGCTGGGGCGCAGCAGCTCATCGCGGGCGACGTTACGGCATTGCTCACGTCGGAGGCGGTCGATCACGCCGTGCCGCCATCCGATTGGGCTTTGATACACCAGATAGTGCTGTGCCATGCCCCGTCTGACGATCCCGCGTTCTGTGCGCTCTGCGAGCCGTTGCTGATGCGTTGGGTCGGGGCGCCAGACCTGGAGACCGCGTCCGGTCGCATCGTGCTGCTCTTCAACGAGCGAGACATCGTCGCGGATGCGAGACAGGTCGAAGCGGACCATCCTTCGGAGGAGACGTTGCGCGAAGCCTTCAGGGTCCATAGGACGGTCGCAGCACGGGTCGGCGGAGCCGTCGCGCTAGCTGACTGGTCCGTCGAGAGCGGCTTGGATCCAGGCACGGTGCAGCGTGTCGCCGATGTGCTGGTCGAGATCGGCGTGCTGAGCCGCCACGAAGGCGACACTCCGTCGTTCGCACGAATCGAGGCCGCGACAGGTTCGCTCGACGATTCCGCGACGTTCCGGGAGTTCAGGATAGCGCGGCTCCGCCAGCGTCTTCGGGGAGAGCGATGGCTACGCGCGACACCGCGTGATTTCTGGGAGGTGCTGGACCGGCACCGGCGAACCATGCGACGTTCTGGCACAGGATAGACCGATATGGAAGCTCGGCTGGATACATTGCTCTCGGACATGCGGGAGCACCTCGCGGCAATCGGACCCGACGAAGTGGACGCGGTCGCCAAGGCGTTCGACTTCGCCCAGCGCGCTCACGTGGGACAACTGCGCCGGTCCGGTTGCCCGTACTTCGTGCACCCGTTCGAGGTGGCTCGTATCCTGGTCGATCTGCGCATGGATTCGCCGGCGATCTGTGGCGGTCTACTCCACGACGTGGTCGAAGATTGCGGCGTGACGGTCGAAGAGCTCGAGAAGGAGTTCGGCCCGATCGTCGCTCATGTCGTCGACGGCGTGACCAAGCTCGGCCGCATCGAATACCTGCGCCTCGATGAACACCAGTCTGAGAACTACCGGAAGATGGTGCTCGCGATGGCACGCGACGTGCGCGTGGTCATCGTGAAGCTGGCGGATCGCCTCCACAACATGCAGACCATCGACTACATGTCGGACGCCCAGCGTCGCCGGACCGCGCAGGAGACGCTGGAGATCTACGCTCCGTTGGCGCACCGTCTCGGGATTGCGCGCGTTCGCACCGAGCTCGACGACCTCGCCTTCAAGTGCCTCTTCCCGGAAGCCTACAAAGACATCGCGCAGCGGGTTCACGACAAGCGGCGGGAGCGCGAGTCCTACACGCAGGAGATGGTCGACCGAATCCAGGCGATCCTGCGGGATGGCAACGTCGCAGCGCGGGTCTTCGGCCGGCCTAAGCACCTGTACAGCATCTATCGGAAGATCACGGTGCGCGGGGTTCCATTCGACCACATCTACGACCTGATCGGCTTCCGCGTGCTGGTCGATACGCCAGCCGACTGTTGGCTGGCTCTTGGGATCATCCACGGGCATTGGGTTCACATGCCGGATCGGTTCAAAGACTACCTGACGGTGCCCAAGACGAACATGTATCAGTCGCTCCACACGACCATCATGGACGGCGGTCGTCCCGCCGAGGTGCAGATCCGCACGCACGACATGCACCGGATCGCAGAACTGGGCGTGGCGGCTCACTGGGGCTACAAGGATGGCGACCGCCCATCGTCCCGGAGCATCGACCGGTTCGCATGGCTCCGCGGCCTGGTCGAACAGATCCAGGAGGTGCGGAACCCGCAGGAGTTCATTCAGTCGATGCGAGGCGAGCTCTTCGAGGAGGAGATCTTCGTGTTCACGCCGAAGGGCCAGATGAAGATCTTCCGCAAAGGTGCGACGCCCATCGACTTCGCCTTCGCGATCCACTCCGACGTCGGGCTTCACACCTCGGCGGCGAAGGTGCACGGCTCCATCGTGCCTCTGAAGCAGGAGTTGAGCAGCGGCGATCAGGTCGAGATCCTCACGAGCCCAGATGCACATCCGAGCCGCGACTGGCTCAAGTACGTCAAGACGTCGCGCGCGCGAACCAAGATCAACCACTGGCTGAGGGCGCAGGAGTTCGAGCAGAGCGTTCAGCTCGGAAGACGGCTGATCGAGGCGGAGCTCCGCTCACACCGACGCAACCCGCGCGCGCTGCTCAAGCCCGCCGTGCTCAGCGATCTGGCGACCAGGCTGAACCACAAGACGGTCGAGGAGTTCCTGGCTGACGTAGGCAACGGCCAAATCTCACCACAACGGGTGTACCACACACTCGTTCCGCCGGAGGAACGCCAAGAGGAGGCGGTTGAACCCGCGAAGCGTCACCGCCAGATGGTGGACGCACGACTCGATGGCATCTCCGAAGCCGAGACCCGTATCGCGAAGTGCTGTCAGCCGATTCCGGGCGACGATGTCGTGGGATACGTGACGCGCGGTCGGGGCGTCACCATCCATGCCCTCGACTGTCCGCGCATTGCCGGGGAGTTCCAGCGGATCCAGCCCATCGAGTGGTCATCGACCGGCAAGGGAACGTATCGCACGGCGATCGTCTTGGAGAGCAACGACCGAGTCGCGCTCCTGCGCGACGTCGCTGAGGTCATCGCCGCCTCGGGAGCCAACATCTTCAACGCGAAAGTGACGACGCCGGACGAGTTCACCGCCGTGCACGAGTTCTCGCTGGATGTCACGAGTCGGGATCAGCTCGACAAGATCGTGGCAGCCCTCGCCCGCGTGCGAGGCGTGCGCAAGGTATCCAGGCGCCATCAAGGCTAGTGTCGTGGTGCGCGGCGGCCTCAGGAACGGCGCACGACAGGGCAGCATGAAGGACCCCCAGCTTTCGTTCGACCTCGCCTCAGAGCCCGACGGCAAACCTGCGACCGACCCACGACCGTCATCTCAGCCGCCCCAAGCGCCGAAGACACGCCCATCGCCACAAGGTACGTCCCCTCAAGTGCTTCCGGGCGATCGCCAGCGGCTGGAGATGCCCGTCGCCGAGCTGTCGCGCATGACCGCCCGTCGACTCGGTCTGCTCGAGAAATTGGGTCTCAAGACGGTCGAGGACTGCCTGGAGAACTACCCGACTCGATACCTGGACAGAAGCCGGATGGTGACTCTCGACCGCGTCGGCTACGCGTCCGACGTCGTGTCGGTCGAAGCAAGGGTCGTGAACCATGTGGACGTCCCTGTACGCCGGTCGAACGCGCCCAAGGTGTCGAAGGCGATCATCTCTGACGGCAAGGGCGTCGCCGCGCTGGTCGGGTTCGGCAAGCGAGCAGGGTACCTGAAGCGGTCGCTCAAGGTTGGAGATGTGATTGTCGTCAGCGGGCAGTTCCGCCGGAGCCCGCGCGGGCAGCCTGCCGTAGAGTCGACGACGTTCGAGTACGAAGTCCTATCCGACGACGACGCCGAGCTCGTCCACACAGGCAGATTGGTTCCGGTCTATCGACTTACCGAAGGGATCAGTCAGCGCGCTCTGCGGTCGCTGACCTCCATCGCGGTCCGCCAATACGCCGACGCCTACCCGGAGCCGCTTCCGACCGACGTACGCGACCGGCTGAACCTGATACACGCGGGCGACGCGATCCGCGAGGTCCACTTCCCATCGAGCCCAGGTCACGCCGAAGTCGCACGGCGTCGGTTGGTCTTCGACGAGTTCCTTGGACTCCAACTGGGGTTGTTGCTCAGACGCCGGGCTGCGGAGGATGGACCCGCAGGTCTCGCGCACCGGATCGATGGCGATTCGCCTCGTCGATTGCTGAGCAGCCTGCCCTTCCGGCTGACAGACGCGCAGCGTCGGGTGCTCGACGAGATCGAGGCGGATATGTCACGTCCCAAGCCCATGAACCGACTGTTGCAGGGAGATGTGGGATCGGGCAAGACGGTCGTGGCTGCCGTCGCGATGCTGCACGCGGTCGAGAGCGGGTATCAGGCAGCGATGATGGCTCCGACGGAAATCCTCGCCGAACAGCACCACGATACGCTCCGGTGCTTTCTGTCGCCGATTGGGGTGGAACCATGTCTCGTTACGGGGGATATGTCGGCTGGCGACAAGCGCGCTGCCCTCGAAGCCATCGCGTCGGGGTCGGCGCGCGTCGTTGTCGGAACCCACGCGCTCATCCAATCTGGAGTCGAGTTCGCGCACTTGAGCTTGGTCGTGACCGATGAGCAGCACCGATTCGGCGTGCTCCAGCGAGACAAGCTCCGGCAGAAGGGCGGGATGCCGGATACGCTCGTGATGACCGCGACGCCCATCCCGCGCACGCTCGCGCTCACGGTATACGGCGACCTCGCCGTGTCGGTGATCGACGAACTGCCCCCCGGTAGGAAGCCGATCCAGACCAAGCAGTTCTCCGACGAGGATCGGGAGCAGCTCTATCGGTTCATCGAACATCAGCTCTCGAAGGATAGGCAGGCGTACGTTGTCTACCCCTTGATCGAGGAATCGGAGAAGCTGGAGGACGTGCAGGCAGCCTCCGAGGCGGCGGAACGCCTGGCTGCGGCGTTTCCGAACCGGAGGGTCGCCCTCCTTCACGGCAGGCTGTCCTCGGACGAGCGCCACAGCACGATGCAGCGGTTCCAGCAGGGACTGGTCGATATCCTCGTCTCGACGACCGTCATCGAGGTCGGGGTCGACGTGCCCAATGCCAATATCATGGTCATCGAGAACGTCGAGCGATTCGGCTTGGCTCAACTGCATCAGCTTCGAGGACGTGTGGGCCGCGGCGAGCATGCGTCCTACTGCGCCTTGGTCGGCCGCCCCAGGACGGACGAAGGCAAACGCCGTCTTGCCGCAATGCTCCGTACCACTGACGGGTTCGAGATCGCTGAAGAGGACTTGGCGATCCGAGGGCCCGGCGAGATTCTCGGAACGCGGCAGTCGGGCACGCCCACGCTGCGGATCGCCGACCTGATCCGCGATGCCGATGTGCTCGAGGTCGCCCGTTGCGAGGCGGAGTCCATCGTCGCCAGCGACCCCTCTCTTTCGTCCGAGGATCACCACGTGCTCAGGGATCAGCTACGACGACGCTGGCGGGGGCGTCTCCGGTTCGCAGGCATCGGGTAGCGTTCCTCAGCGCCCGGTGATCCAGACCACGTCGGACGATCCACGCAGAGTTGCCGGTCTGTCACAGCGCCGGTATAATCGGCGCTCTCGGCATCACCGGTGCGCAACCAGCCCGGAAGGTACCCGCATGGACCCGAAGCCGACGCGGTCGCAGCTCGAGTGGCAGCAGTCCGAGTTGACCATGTTCCTGCACTTCGGCGTGAACACCTTCACGAACCGCGAATGGGGAGAGGGAACCGAAGACCCCGCCGCGTTCAACCCATCAGACCTGGACGCTCGACAGTGGGTGCAGACGGCGAAGGACGCCGGCTTCCGCTACATGATCCTGACGGCGAAGCACCACGACGGGTTCTGCCTGTGGCGCAGCGACTGGACGAACCACTCGGTCAAGAGCTCTCCGTGGCGCGGCGGTAAGGGCGATGTCGTGGGCGAGCTCGCCCAGGCGTGCGCCGACGCCGGCATGAAGCTGGGCATCTATCTGTCGCCCTGGGACCGCAACGCGCCCACTTACGGCGACTCTCCGGCATACAACGAGTATTTCTGCCGACAGCTCACCGAGCTGATGACGCGCTACGGACCCATCGGCGAGGCTTGGTTCGACGGCGCGTGCGGCGAAGGTCCCAATGGCAAGCGTCAGGAGTACGACTGGCAGAGCTACTACGCCGTCATCCGCGAGCACCAACCCGACGCGGTCATCGCCATCTGCGGTCCCGACGTTCGGTGGGTCGGCAACGAAGACGGGTACGCCCGCGAGACCGAATGGAGCGTGCAGGACGCCAACCCGGCGATCCACGGTGTGGGCGGCAAGGTCTGGTATCCGGCAGAATGCGATGTCTCCATCCGCCCGGGATGGTTCTGGCATGCCCATGAGGACGCGCGCGTCAAGACGCTGCCGCACCTCATGGACATCTACTACCGCTCCGTCGGTCGGAACAGCGTCCTGCTGCTGAACGTCCCGCCGAACGACCGCGGTCTCTTCGCCGACCCGGATGTCGCCCGACTGGGCGAGTTCCGCGATGCCATCGACCGTTCGTTCCGCCGCGATGTCGCGCTCGGAGCGCGTGCGGGAGCCAGAAGCGCGACGGCGGGAAGCCCCGCCGCCTGTGCCGTTGACAACCACCCCGAAACCTACTGGCAGCCCACACCCGGAACCGAGGAGCCCTGGATCGAGCTCCGGTTGGCTGAACCGGTGAGCGTCAACACGGCGATGACGCAGGAGCGCATCGCGGAAGGTCAGCACGTCGAGGAGTACCGGATCGACGCATGGGTAGCAGGGGCGTGGCAACGGATCGTCTCCGGTACGACGATGGGGCACAAGAAGCTCGACCGTTTCCCGGCGGTACGGACGAATCGCGTCCGTCTGACCATCGTGGCATCGCGCGACACGCCGCTTGTCAGTCGGTTCAGCCTGTTCGATGCGCCCGCGTTCGAGGACTGATCGACGGTGCAGCTCCCGCGCCGCGACGTCAGGTCTTGCGAGCGTTGGCTATCCTGTACGGCGGTGAACGGCGTCGGGGTGTGGACCACGGAGGACGCGCATGGAGCTCGAATACAAGCCGGATTTCGACCGGGCGATGGAGCGCATGGAGGCGTGGTGGCACTGCGAGGTCATCGACCGCGCATGCGTCCAGATAACGATCCCGCGCAAGGAAGGCAACCTGCCGACGATACCGTCCAAGCGCCACGAGACGCTCCGCGAGCGCTGGATGGATAGCGAGTTCCAGGTCGAGGCGCATGCCGCCTCCATGGCTCACCGGAAGTACCTCGGCGAGTCGTTCCCGGCGTACTTGCCGAACCTGGGGCCCGACCAGTGCGCGACGCTGGTAGGCGCCGAGCTCGTCTTCTCGCCAGGTACGTCTTGGGCGGTTCCCTTCGTCAAGGACTGGAAGGACGTCGACTGGACGCCCCAGTTCACGAGCATCTACTGGCAGACGTTGCGCGACATGACGGAGCTGTCCATCGAAATGGGTCGAGGGAAGTATATCACGGCGCTCACCGACCTGCACATGAACGGCGACTTGCTGTCCGCCATGAGAGGTCGAGAGGAGCTTTGCGTCGACCTGAAGGATCGACCCGACGAGGTTCGCGAGGCGATCCGCAAGGCAGGCGAACTGTACGCGCCGGTCTACGACGACCTGTGGCTCCCGATCCGCGACGCAGGGCTCGGATCGACGACCTGGATGTCGGTCTACCACGACGGACGATGCTACGGGACGAACATGGACTTCGCGGGTCTGATCAGCCCGGACATGTTCAACGACTTCTTCCTGCCCGTCATCGTCGACGAGACGCGGTTCCTCGACCGATCCTGCTTCCATCTCGATGGTCCAACCGCGCTCGTCCATCTGGACACGCTGTTGTCGATCCCGGAGCTCAACGGGGTCCAGTGGGTGTTCGGCAGCGGGAACGAGCCCTGCACGCGATGGATCGACGTCTATCGCCGCATCCAGCAGGCGGGCAAGTGCGCCCAGGTCATCATCGGCGACGTTCGGGAGATCGAGCAGATCCTCGAAGTACTGCCGCCGAACGGCTTGCTCTTCACAGGCGGCGGATGGGGCATGTCCGAGGACGAGGTGGAAGCGTTGCTGAAGCGCGTTGAGAAACTGGGAGCGAAGCACGCGCACGCGAAGATCGGGAAGAGCGTCTAGGAACCGCAAGCCTGCTGCGCGGCTCTGAGCTGCCGAACCGGGAGAAGACCATGGCAACCTACGAACCGTTGCGTGTCGCCGTCGTCGGATGCGGCGGGATTTCGGGACCGTACGGCAACAGCATGCGGACCAAACCCGAGAAGGTCGAGATCGTCGGAGCCTACGACGTGGACACCGACCGCGCCCAGGCTTGGACGCAGGCGCACGGAGGCAAGGCGTACGCGTCCCTGGGCGACCTGCTGGCGGAGCCCGCCATCGAAGCGGTCGTCAATCTCACGATCCACCACGCCCACGCCGAGGTCACCGATGCCGCCCTGCGCGCCGGCAGGCATGTGCACGTCGAGAAGCCGCTGGCGACCGACCTGGAATCCGGTCGAGCCAACGTGCGGCTCGCCGAAGAGCGGGGTCTGCGGCTGAGCGCATCGCCGTTCACCTTCATGGGCGAAGCGCAACAGACGATAATCCGCGCCATCCGCGAGGGCGTAATCGGCAAGCCACTGGTCGTCTACTCCGAAATGAACTGGGGCAGGATCGAGTCCTGGCACGGGAACGCGGCGGCGTTCTACCGCAAGGGCGTGGGACCGCTCCTCGATGTCGGCGTCTACGCGCTGACGCTGATCACGAGCGCCTTTGGTCCGGTGCGGCGGGTGACGGGCTTCGGGACCGTCCAGCAGCCGTTTCGCACCCTCAACGCGGGCCCGCAGAAGGGCTCCCAGTTCACCGTCGAGACGCCCGACATCGTCGTGGTTGGGCTCGAGTTCGAGAACGGAACCGTGGGTCGGCTCACGTCGAGCTTCATTGTCGGCGGCTCCAAGCAGGCGTCGGGAACCGAGGTGCACGGTGAGACCGGAGCGATCTTCGTCGGTTCCAACCACGACTTCCAGTGCGCGTGCGAGATCCAGCGCGCCGGCAAGTGGGAGCCCCTGGAGTACGTCGCGGAGCCCTTCCCAGGAGTGGAATGGGGTCGCGCCATGTTCGACATGGCGGACTCGCTGCGAACCGGCTCGCCCCAGCACGCAACGGGCAAACAGGCTCTGCACGTCCTGGAGGTCTGCCTGCTGGCGCTCGAATCGGCTCAGTCGGGTCACTCGATGAACACGACGACGCGCTTCGAGGTTCCGCCGCTCTACTATGCCTAGCGGGTTCTCGAGGCGTTCACGACGGCAGGCGCGCGTTCGGAGGCGAACGACCCAAAGAGCCGCGCCGTCTTCATCCGGGCCCACGTCGTCGAGACCTTGTCGCGCCGATCGACACTCGCCGGTCCGTGAACGGTGAATCTCGCGCGAAGCGGCTGCGCGAAGTCGCATCGGACAATCGGCACATCCTTGCACGGCGTCGGCAGGTCGCAGAGCCCCGGCAGCGTCAGCTCGATCTCGTACTCGCCAGCCCGCAGCCTGCCCAGCGGTACTTCGGCGAGAACGGCATAGGGCGGCGCTGCCAGCGCGATGCACGGCACGACGCACGGAACCATCGGCGGCACGAGGTGGGGCCAGAGAGCCCCGCCGAGGACGATCTTGTTCCCGACATCCTTGCGAACGAAGTAGGTGATGTTTGCGTAGTCGGCGATCAGGCGTACCTCGAAGTCGCACGGGTTCAAGTTGTCGTTCGTGAGCTCGACCTTCACGACGGCATCGGTTGCCGTCGTGACGACCGTGGGCGACACCGCCAGACTCGCCTGATACGCGACGGCTGGCAGAGATATCGTGGCAAGCGTCACTGCCAGCAAATACCGCTTGCACATTCGCATGATGCGTTCTCCGTTGGGTCGTATGGCACGTTTCAGACAACGCCTGCGGGGCACGTGTCGTTGACACCGGGAACGGTCGCAGTCGGGAGGTCGTCCAATGAAGGGCATCGTCGTCCGCGTTGGGCACATCGGGGCGGATATCAACGGCGTTGACCATCGCGCGCTTCAGGCCGCTGTCGATTACGTCGCCGGACTCGGTGGCGGAACCGTCGAAGTGCTCGAGGGCGAGTACGCCATGTACGACTCGCTGCACCTGCGTTCCCACGTCGCCGTGCGGGGCGCGGGTGAATCTACGCTGCTTCGGAGGTGCGACGGCGTCGAGGTTCCGCTGCGGCTCGACGGTGACTACGGCGAGGAGCAGATCACCGTGGTCGATCCTACGCCGTTCCGCGTCGGAATGGGCGTCTCGGTTCGCGATGACCGATCCGGCGGATTCCACACGACCGTCGGCACGTTGATTTGGCAGGATGGCGACTCGTTCGGCATCTCGACGCCGCTGCAGGCGGACTGCATGGTGAGCGGCAATGCCCGTGCCGCCATCGCGTTTCCGGTCGTCAGCGGCTATTACGTCGAGAGCGCTCGGATCGAGAACCTGACGATCGATGGCAGCCGCGACCGGAGCCCGTACCTCAACGGCTGCCGTGGCGCGGGCATCTTCCTCTATCGGAGCCACGGAACGCGGATCGAGCGCTGCCGTGTGTCGCGCTACCACGGGGACGGGATCAGCTTCCAGCAGAGCAACGATGTGGTCGTCCGGGACTGCCTCGTCGAGGAATGCAGCCACCTGGGACTGCATCCCGGCAGTGGATCGCAGCGACCGACGCTGGTCGGGAATCGTTCTCGTCGGAACGACGACATGGGCATCTTCCTCTGTTGGCGTGTGCGGCATGGGGTCTTCGAGGCGAACGAAGTCGAGGACAACAAGCGCTACGGGTTCTCGATCGGACATAAGGACACCGACAACACGTTTGTCGGGAACCGGATCGTGGGGAACGGCATTGCTGGCATCCACTTCCGCGATGAGTCCGAGCCGATGGCGGGGCATCGGAACCGGTTCGCCGACAACGAGATCGCGTCGAACGGCATGTATGGGTTCCGTATCGATGGCGAGACGCACGACATCCTCATCGAGCGGAACCGGTTCGCGGGCTCGGACATACAGCGGACCGCCGTATCCGTCGGGCCCAAGGCGTCCAGGATCGTTGTGTCAGGCAATGCGCTCGATGGTCAGTCCATCGAGAACGAGGCGGATGACCGCGCGATTTCAGTCGAGTAGCCCGGTCCGAAGCGGGACGTCCTCGCACGCGACGAGAAGCTCGGATCGAGAGCGTTCAGCCATGGCGGAGAGGAGCGCACGATGCGCGTCTGTATCGTTGGCGGCACCGGCAACATCAGCACCAGCATCGTGCGGCTTCTGGTCGAGCTGGGGCATTCGGTGACCTGCTTCAATCGCGGAAGGAGCGGATCGGTTCCCGAAGGCGTCCGAGTCATCCAGGGCGACCGCGCGGATGAGGCACAGTACGAACGGCGTATGCAGGCAGAGGGATTCGACGCCGCCATCGACATGATCTGCTTCAACGCCAAGCAGGCGGCAAGTAGTGTCCGCGCGTTCCAGTGCGTGGGTCACTTCGTGCAGTGTTCCACGGTGGCGACCTACGGCGTCTCCTACGACTGGCTGCCAGCTCCTGAAGACCATCCGCTGCGGCCCATCACCGACTACGGCAAGAACAAGATCGCTGCCGACGACGTGTTCCTCTCCGCCTATCACACGAACCGCTTTCCCGCGACGATCATCAAGCCCTCGACGACGTACGGGCCCAAGATGGGTATGCTGCGCCAGATCGCCTGGGAGTTCGCCTGGATCGACCGCGTCCGCAAAGGAAAGCCGATCGCCGTCTGCGGAGACGGCCGCGCTCTGC
Organism: Candidatus Poribacteria bacterium; assembly: GCA_016866785.1. Taxonomy (NCBI): domain Bacteria; phylum Candidatus Poribacteria; species Candidatus Poribacteria bacterium. The sequence continues at coordinate 20,710 of VGLH01000001.1, read as the reverse complement.
ACCAGTTTCTGCACGTCGACGACGCGGCGCTCGGATTCGCCCACATGTTGGGGAGAGAACGCTGCATCGGGCAGACGTACAACCTCGTGCGCCGGGGGCACACGACGTGGGAGGACCATCACCGAACCGCGATGCGGGTTCTCGGCAGAGAGGTCGAGCTGGTCGGCGTCCCGCTGGCGGATCTGGTCGCGCGAGATGTCCCGAACGTCGGCATCTGCCGAGACATCTTCTCCTACAACACGATCTATTCGGCGGAGAAGCTGTTCCGCGACGTGCCGGAGTACCAGCCCGCGGTCTCGCTCGAAGCCGGAATGGCGCAGGTCATCGAAACGATGGATCGGGAGAACCGCGTGCCCAACTCCGACGCTCAGGACTGGGAAGACCGGCTGATCGCGGCACAACGAGCGGTGCGCAGCGCCTGAAAGACGCAGCCTACATGACGACGTGTTCCGAACTGACGGTCACGTCACGGTCGTCGGTAACGGTCAGGTAGGCGGCGGAAGGTCGTCGCACCGGAAGCTCCGCCACCACGCGGCTTCCGTCTCGCCGGGCCGGCACGGAGTACCACATGCGTTCCTGCCACGCCTCGCGGTCGGTCGTGTAGTGCATCGCGACATCGACCAGAGGTCGTCGCGATGAGACGTCCGCCGACACGACTCGCCCGTCGATGCGTGTCTTGCCCATTGTCGGGAACGGCTCCCCGCCGGTCAGGATCGAGTCTGCGTAGAGCCCGATCTCGGTGGGAGCCCATCCGGGTTCGTGCCCGTGCGGCATGCGAACCTTGATGCACAGCGTCCGTGCACCCGGAGCGGCTCGGTAGCTCCGCTGGAAACTGTCCATCGGATAGGCGAAGTCGTTCGTCCCGTTGACCCAAAGCATCGACATCTTCGCCTGCGTCAGATGTACCGAGGGCTCGAAGTGCCGCACCCACTCCACCCGATGGTCTGGCGTCATCTGCGCGAACGTCGGAAGCCAACAGCTATTCTGGTGGATGAAGCCGCACCCGTAAACAGGGACGGCGAAGCGGAATCGGCTGTCGAGACCGGCGACGACGCATGTCAGGTACCCGCCCCACGAGATTCCGGTCACCCCGATACGAGACGCGTCGACTTCCGGCAGACTCGACAGCAGCGAACCGCCTCGGATCGCAGCGGCTGCCGCGTGGTACGTCCACATGTTGCGGAGCCCGAGGTCCATGTCGAGGAACTTCTCACGGTCGCCTTGTTCGGGGCCGCCGTCCTCCATCCGCGCCGCATCGACGCTCCGACCGCTCAGGTCCATCGAAATCGCCGCGTAGCCTCGCGCCGTCCAGAGGAGCACCCATTCGGCGAAGGCTCGCCCTCCGCCGCCGTGGATGAGCACCATGCCCGGCGCGGGCGTCTTAGCCGGCAACCCGACATAGGCGAACACGCGCGTGGGCTTGCCTCGGTACGGTTCGTTGGCGTAGTAGACGGGTCGCACGCCGTCTTGCTCGTCGCCCCATCCGGCGGCAGGTACGCTTCGCAACGCGTCGATGTCCCAAAGCTCAGAAGCCAACGCCATTCGCCTCCATCTCCTGTGACGTGCGCCATCGCTAAAGGACTACCCACGTGCAGCCTGCGTCGAACCTGAAAGACCCATCCCTGTGCATTGTCCGACTGAGTCGCGGCGAACGCATCCGCGAGCCCATGTCGGCGCTCCTGAACCCGATCGATCCGGCGAGTCTCCACGAGTACCGGCTTCCCGCGAACGCCGAGGTCGAGCTCCACTTCCACGATTTCGACGAGTACTGGCTTTTCACCGCCGGGGAGCCCACCGTAACGCTGCGCCTCCCTGACGGCGGCCGCTGCGAGGTGCGGCTGTCGCCCGGCGACATGGTGGCGTGCCTAAGAGGCGTCGAACACACGCTTCGCGCCGACCACGAACTCGTCTACTTCCAGCTCTCCAGCGTGCTGATGGGAGTCGAGCGAATGGGTCACCTCACTCGAGATCTATGAATGCGCCATCTCGTCGGTGCAGAACAGGTTGATGTGCCTTCCCTCCGCGCGGCAGGCTTCGAGCGCCTGATGCGCGGTGACTCGTCTGAGCGACTTCGCCTGCTTCGGGTCGTGCAGTACGTGGTGCAGCACGTAGCCGCGTGTCGTCAGGTCCAACAGCACCGCTGCGGGATCGTCGCCGTACAGCGACAGAGCCGCTGGATCGAACTCTAGCAGCAGGTCAGGCAGGGGGCGTGCTTTGAGAACCGACTGCATGCCCCTCAGGACCGCGCCCTCGGCTCCCTGTACGTCGATCTTCACGAAGTCCGGACGAACGCTCGCGCTGCCCAGGTAGGCATCGAGGCTGGTCGTCGGGACGATCACGCTTCGGCGTCGGCTTTCGCCCGGTCTGATGCTGTGGTCACCGCACGCTTCGGCGGAGAGGTAGAGCGTCGTTTCTCCCACCTCATCCGTGACTGCGCTGCCTTCCGCAACGACCACATCGACATGGTTTCGCGCCACGTTCGCGACCAGCCGAGCGTAGTTGTCGGGACCCGGTTCGAAGGCGAACACTTTGCCAGTGCGACCCACCTGACGTGCCATGACAAGCGACAGACACCCCACGTTGGCTCCCACATCGACGACCGTCATGCCCGGCTTGAGCCGTTGTTCGAGCAGTTCGATCTCCGGGTCGTTGAAGTCCATGCCCATCAGGAGCATGGCGTGTGTGGGGTCGCTCGCGTCCACCTGGACGTGGAACCCTCGAAACGGCACGACGACCGTTCCTCGGGGCTTGAGCCGTTCGTAGAGCGCTCGGTAGACCGCGCCGACGACCGGAAGTCGGGCGTACCCGCGCCCGGCACGCCCTCCGACTGCGGTTCTCAGCGCCCGAAAGCATCGGAAGATCGCGGAAGGTGCAGCCACGCGCGCTCCTTCGTCAGATGACCGACGGAGCGCCGGCAAAGAGACGAAGCCTGCTCGGGTGACGGTCTGCCTCGACCGCAGCTCGTAGCTTGGTGCGGTGCAGTCGGTCGATCAGTACCGCCAGCGCGATTCCGACAACGGTTCCGGAAGCGAAATGGAATCCGCCGTAAACCGTCGCCGCCACGATGCCCAGCGTCGGAAGCGCTGAGACCCAGAACCAGCGCCGCCGGACTCGGTAGGCGAGCAACCAGGTCAGTGTCGCCAGCGCCGCGTGAGTGTTCGGGAACGACGCCTCCATGCCTCCCCCGCGCGCGGCGACGGAGTGCGCCAATCGCTCGATCGTCCCAATGTCGTCCGGCGTCGAGTCTGCGCCCACGAGCGACATCGGCGCTGAAACCGGGAACCACAGACGCAGCAAGAGGCAGATGAAGAAGCAGTGACTGAACGCCCCCACGACGCGAGCGAGGGTTCTCTCAGTCCCTGCCAGGGCGAGCATCAGAGGGAGAGCGCCCACCAGCGGGAAGAACGTCAGGTAGCACAGATGCAAGACCTCACTGAGCGCCGGTGATGCGAACGCTTTGGCGAGGAACTCGGCGGGTTCAGCGCCGAACAGGGCGGCATCGATTCGCCGAATCGGTTCCTCGAAGACCCGCGGGTCGACTGAGGCGCTGACATAGAGCGTGATCCGGTACAGCACAGGATAGAGGGCAAGCGGATACACCGCCCGCGCGCAACGGTACTTCACGGACGGCGAGGGTCCCGACAGCCTGAGCAGACCAAGGAATCCTGCGGCGAGCACATGCCCCAGGACGATCCAGCTCGCACGCGGCGGGTCGATGATCCATGCCGACGCCGCCACGACAGCGAGGTACGCCAGCAGCGCGGGTTCCGCCGGATAGCGGATCGCGTCACGTCGGGTTCGCGGGTCGAGCAACGAAGTATTTCCTGCCATCCCACAGGACGGGCACCGCTCTGACGATGCAGAACGCAGCCGTCAAATACACGAGCACGTCCGTCGCCAGTGCGAACGCCTGCCAGACGGGACCCGAGGCGCGCATACGCTGCGCGGCAAGCATCGCGCCCAGCGCGCAGAACACGATTGCCTTCATGATGCCATAGAGCGCGCGGCTCCAGCGCGAGCTGACGAGCTGCTTCGCCCAGCCGCTGTCCATCATCGTCTTGGCGCCGAACGGCGTCTTGCCCTGTCCGAACGCGACGCTTCGGATGAAGTCCGTCAGCACGGTACGCGTGACGATGGCGACCGGGACCCAGTAGGGGACCAGCGCGGACTCGCCGGCAACTCGCGGGATCGCGAAAAAGACCCACAGAACGAGCTCGACGATGCGGTCGCCAGCGATGTCGAAGAGCGCGCCCGACTCCGACTCCTCGTGCCGCCTGCGCGCCACCCAACCGTCCATGGCGTCCATGAAGATCGCCCAAGCCAACAGCGGAACCATCACAGCGTCGAGCCACCACCACTCCAGGAAGGCTCGGCGCGCCCACACACCGATGACGACGAAGATCAGAGCGACGCGGGCAAGTGTCAGGATGTTCGCCAAGGCTGCGCCTCCCTTGTGTAGGCGCCGACCACGGTGCTAAGTTGTCGGTGTCGCTGATTCTACACGAACGAGCACGTCCGGCAAAGCCGCGCGCGACGCATCGAGCCCCCGGAGAGCTGTCCTGTCGAGCCCCTCTGCGAAGCCGCATCGACGCACAACCGGCGTACTCCTCGCTGGCGGCAGGAGTCGCCGAATGGGCACGGACAAGGCTCTGATCCGGCTCGGAACGCAGACTCTCGGCGGCCGCGCGTTGCAGACGCTCAATGGCGCGTCGGACGAAGTCCTAGTCGTCGGCGCGTTGCCCGCCGGTTGGGACGTGCCGGAATCCGAGGCGCGTTGCATTCCTGACGACGCGCCGGGGTTGGGCGTTCTCGGCGGCATCGCGACGGCACTACGCGTCATGCAGCACGATCTGGCGCTGGTGATCGCGTGCGATATGCCGTTCCTCACGCCGGAAGCGCTCTGGGCGGTTGCGCAGGCTGCAGATGGCTTCGACGGTGCGATGGTCTGCACGGATCGAGGTTACGAGCCCTGCTGTGCGGCGTATGCTCGATCGGCGCTGCCGGCGATTCAACGAATGGTCGATTCGGGTTTGCTCGCCGCGCAGGACGTGCCCAGGTTCGCCCGAATCCGTGCGGTGACCGCCGATGAGCTCCGGCGCGTGGGAATCGACGACATCGTTCTCACGAACCTCAACACGCCCGCTGACCTGGAACGAGTGCGAGACCTGATGGCAAAGCGTGACCATGCGTGACAGACAGCCGATGCTGACCGTAGCCGAAGCACGGGAACGGATGCTCGAGTCGCTGTCGCCGCTCGAAGCCGTTCGCGTGCCCCTTCTCGATGCCCTCGACTACGCACTCGCCGAGGACATCGTCGCAACCGAGGACAATCCGCCGTTCGACAACTCCGCGATGGACGGCTTCGCCGTTCGCGTCGACGATCTGCGGGGAGCCTCGGAGGGGTCGCCGGTTCGCCTGCGCGTTGTCGAGTCGCTGCCGGCGGGTTTCGCGCCGAACGTCGCAGTGGTTCAGGGCACGGCGAGCCGAATCATGACGGGCGCGATGATGCCGGAAGGCGCGGATGCCGTCGTGATGGTCGAACACACGCGATCCGGGGAGGACTGGGTCGATGTGTTCGAGGAACCACGCTCCCGCCAGAATGTCCGGTTCGCCGGGGAGAGCGTGCGTCGTGGAGACACGGTGTTGCGCAAGGGCAAGCTCGTGCGCCCTTCGGAACTGGCGATGCTGGCGGCGCTCAACGTTCCCTTTCCGCTAGTTGCCCGCAAGCCGCGCGTGGCGGTCATTTCGACCGGCGACGAGCTGACGCCTCTCGGACAGCCGCTGCTTCCAGGGAAGATCCGCGACAGCAACCGGTACGGGCTCATCGGACAGATACGCGAGGCGGGAGCCGAGCCGCTAGACCTCGGGATCGCGACCGACGACGCGAGTGTCGTGGAACACAAGATCCGCGAAGCCGTTGCCCAGTCGGACGCCCTGGTAACGAGCGGAGGCGTGAGCGTCGGCGACTACGATGTCGTCAAGTCGGTGCTCGAATCGCTGGGCGAGCTTCGGTTCTGGCGCGTCGCCATGAAGCCGGGCAAGCCGCAGGCGTTCGGCGAAGTGCTGGGTAAGCCGGTCTTCGCGCTGCCGGGGAACCCCGTCTCGTCCATGGTCGTCTTCGAGCTGTTCGTCCGTCCGGCGCTCCGCAAGATGGCGGGGCGGTCGGACCCGTTCCGAAGCCCGCGTTACGCCATCATGGACGAGTCCGTCACGAACGACTCCCACGGCAGAACGAACTTCATGCGCGTCATTCTCACTGAGAGGAATGGCGAACTGAGAGCGACGACGACGGGTTCCCAAGGTTCTGGAGTATTGAAGTCCCTCGTGCTGGCAAACGGACTTGCGGTCATCGACGGCAGCGGAGCGTCCCTTGGAGACCGTGTCGAGGTGATCGTCACCGGCGACATCCAGCGGGCTGACCATTCGACGATCTGAGCGGAGGATACGACATGAACCGCAGGACATTCCTCAAGGTGTCTGCCGTAAGCGCCGCCGGTGTTTTGCTGCCGGTGTTCGGCGATTCCGCCGACGCCGCGACCAGAAGCCCCGATCAGTGGGCGCGCGCGGGCGTCGAGCCGTCGCGGTGGGTGACGCCCACTCGCGAGTTCTACGTTCAGGACATCACTAGCGGGAACCCGCCAGCGCTCGACGCGTCGAAGTGGCGCATGATCATCAACGGACTGGTGCAGAAACCCAAGATCGTGCGCCTACCCGACCTTCTCGCCAAGGCTTCGGAGTCGACGACGGTGCACCGCACGCTCTCCTGCATCGGCGATCCCATCGGCGGCAACCAGATCGGCAACGCCGAGTGGACTGGCATCCCGCTACGCGTTCTGCTGAAGGAAGCTGGGATCCGTGAGCAGGCGACACGCGCGGTGTTCCGATGCGCAGACCTCTACCATACGGCGATCCCGATTGAAGACGCGATGCACCCGCGCGCGATCCTCGCGTTCAAGATGAATGGCGAGGACCTTCCGCGCGAGCATGGCTACCCGGTGCGGCTCCTGAACCCCGGGAAGTACGGTCAGAAATGCCCGAAGTGGATCAACAATATCGAAATCGTCGCCAAGGAGTACCACGGGTACTGGGAGACGCGCGGTTGGTCTGATGTCGCGGCGGTCAAGACGGCGACCCGCGTTCATGTGCCCACGAAGGACGCGACGCTGCCGGCGGGTTCCTACCGGATCAGCGGCTCCGCCTTCGACGGCGGCAGCATGGGCGGCATTCAGCGCGTCGAAGTGAGCACGGACGGGGGATCGACCTGGCACGCGGCTGAGATATGGGCGAGCGCGGATCCTCTGACGTGGTCGCTGTGGCAGTACGAGTGGACGATCCCGCAGGGCGCGAAGAAGACGAAGGTCCTCGCGCGCGCCATCGGCAAGGACGGAACCGTCCAGCGCGAGAAGTACGAGGACCCGTATCCAGCCGGCGCGGGCGGGTACCACACGGTGGAAGTCAAGATCGGCTCATGACCACGGCTAAGCTCGGAGGACGACGATGGACGCCGACGCGTACGACGTCGCCGTGATCGGAGCGGGACCGGCGGGAGCTCAAGCCGCCATCTCTGCGAGCCATCAGATGCGGCACGTGCTGGTTCTGGACGCCGGGGAAGTCAGCAACCGGAAGGGACGCGCTTACTGGTCGAAGTCCGTCGAGTTCGAGGACGTTCCGGTGTTCGCCGGCATTACGGGTCCCAAGCTGCTCAAGGCACTTCGTGAGTGGATGCGGAGCCGTCCGGTCAAAGACATTGAGATCGCTGGCGAAGTGCGGAAGGCGGGAATCGACCCCATGGCTGGCGTCGTCGTAGGACTCCGACGACACGCTCATGGGTTCGAGCTCGAAGTCTCTCGTCAGCCGCTTGGAGTTGCGCCGGCCGAGACAGCCACTTTCACAGCCCGTCGCGTCGTGATCGCATCCGGTTTCGAGGACCGCTGGCCCCAGATCGAAGCGGACGAAAGCGCGACGCGCGCCTACCAACGGTTCCGCGCCGTGTTCCGATATGCCGGCAACAAGCGCGGATGGCATGTCTGCATCCGATGCGACGGACATCTCCATGTGAACGAGTCGATCGCGATCCTCGGCGTGGGAGACTACGTCTACGACGTTGCCGTCGGCGCGCAGGACTTCACCGACAAGATCACGATCTACACCAACGGCAGGCCTCACGGCATGTCTGAGCCCGTGCTGACTCAGATCAGCGAGCGAGGCATCCACATCGATACTCGCGAAATCCGGCGCCACATTGGCACGGGAACCGATCTCATCGGCTTCGAGTTGGCGGACGGGGAGAAGGTTCACCACCACGGGTTCTTCGTCGACGAGGGGCTCGATCCCAACACACAATTCCTTGCCGGATGGGATGTCCAGACCGACGCAGAAGGTCTGTTGTGCGTCAACGACGACAACCAGGTGCTGGACAGCGCAGGCGAGCCGGTGCCCGGGATCTACGCGGCTGGGGATATTGTGGCTGGAGCTCGGAAACTCATCGCGTCCGCTTTCGCATCCGGGCAGAACGCGGCGCTCGCCGCGACTGACTCCCTGCGGAAGTGGCATCGACCCGAGTGAGGGCGGGCGTTGGAAGCGATCGAGTACGTACGGAGCGTCCCGCGGTACTTGGCGGTGAAAGCCCTGTACCGGCGGTTGCCCGGCATCGTCACGAGCCATGCCGCCGTCATACGGCTCCGGGACGTGCCAGAGCCCAAGCTGCCGAACGACCAGTGGGTACGGGTCCACACACGTCTGTGCGGCATCTGCGGCTCCGATCTGGCGACCGTCGCCGCCAAGGGAAGTCCCTATTTCTCTCCGCTGCTCTCGTTCCCGTTCGTGCTGGGGCACGAGGTGGTCGGAACGCTGGCGATGGGCACCGATGGGCTTCCCAGTGGGACCCGCGTCGTCGTCGAGCCGGCGCTGCACTGCGCCGTGCGCGGCATCTCGCTCGTGTGCCCTTCGTGCGAGCGCGGCGACACGGGAACCTGCGAGAACATCACGCGCGGCAGCATCGCGCCGGGCATCCAGACCGGCTACTGCCGCGACACGGGCGGTGGATGGAGCCGATCCTTCGTCGCGCATCCGGCGCAGCTCTACGCCGTGCCCGACGATCTGACCGACGAGGAGGCGGCTCTCATCGAGCCCTTCGCCTGCTCGTTGCACGCAGTGATACGGACCGCGTTGCCGACCGAGGCAACCATACTGGTTCTCGGTTGCGGCACAATCGGTCTGCTGACCATCGCTGCGATCCGGGCGCTCGGTTTCGGGAACCGGGTCCTCGCATCGGCGAAGTACCCGCATCAACAGGAGTGGGCTCGGACGCTCGGAGCGACGGATATCGTGCCGACGGGCAGCGGGCTCTACCGAGCGATCCCGGACGCGACGGGAGCGTTGACGTTCCAGCCGGAGCTCGGCAAGCCCGTCCTGGTGGGCGGCGTCGATGTCACGTTCGACTGCGTGGGCTCGTCATCGAGTATCGACGACGCGATCCGTTTGACGCGATCCGGCGGTTCCGTCACGCTCGTCGGCATGCCGGGCATCGCGAGCGGCGTCGATTGGACCAACATCTGGCACAAAGAGCTTACCGTTCGAGGCGCGTACGCCTACGGCGTCGAGAAGCTCGACGAGAGGTCGGTGAAGACGTTCGACCTGGCAATGGAGCTCATGCGCCGGGGCGCCGCGCCGCTTGGGTCTCTGGTAACCACGAGACACCGGCTGGCGGACTATCGGAACGCGATTCGCGGGGCGCTCGCATCGGGTCCCAACGGCTCCGTAAAGACGGTCTTCGAGTTCCCGCGCGATTGATGGCAGGCGAGAGAGGGCGTCATGGACGCGTACCCGGATCGCTCCAATCTGGTCGAGTACGTCGAAGACGACCGGAAACGGTTCCTGTTGCACTACGGCGAAGGGTTCCTGTTCGAGCGGCTTCCCAAAGGGACGCGTGTCATCTTTCCCCCTCCGCCGTTTCCGGGGATTCGCGACGTCGCCCAAGCAATCGACAATGCCACCGAACACCCGATGGAGTGCGATCCGCTCTCGGCTCAGCTTCGCCCCGGAATGAAGGTGACCATCGTCTTCGACGACATCTCGCTGACGCTGCCTCCGCTGCCGAAGCCGGACGTTCGCCAGATCGCCATCGAACTGCTCGTGAAGAAGCTCGCCGCCGTCGGGATCGACGACATCCACTTGATCGGCGCGATCGGACTCCATCGCCGTATGACGCCCGGGGAGCTCAAGTCGATGCTGGGAGCTCGCGTCTACTCGCAGTTCCACGCGTCGGGACGGCTCTACAACCACGATTCCGAGGACCACGAGAACCTGGAGCTCCTCGGCGTCACGGAAGAGGGCGAGCACGTCGAGCTGAACCGGCGAGCCGTCGAGTCCGACCTCGTCATCTACGTCAACTTGAACCTGACGTCGATGGACGGCGGGCACAAGTCGCTCAGCACCGGCATCTCCTCCTATCGCAGCGTCTACCATCACCACAATCCGCAGACGTTGGCGCACACCCGCTCGCTGATGGACCCGCGCCACTCGCAGTTGCACAGCTCGCTCGGACGGATGGGACGCATCGTCAACGAGCATCTCAACGTCTTTCACATCGAGACGACGTTCAATACGAGCACCTTCCCCACGATCTTCCCGTTTCTTCAGAAGCGCGAGGACGACTGGTCGGCGCTCGACAGCATCAACTTCCACGCGAACCGAATCTCGGCGGCAACGCTGCCACGAGGATTGATCCGGTCGATCTTCCACTCGATGCGCGCGTCGTATGCGATGACGAGTGTCCAAGCCGGCAAGACGGATCCCGTGCATCGTTCGACGCTCGATAACATCTACCGACAGCAGTTGGTTCCCATCGATGGGCAGTGCGACATCCTGATCGCCGGAACGCCGTATCTCGGGCCCTACAACGTCAACTCCATCCTGAATCCGCTACTCGTCCACTGCCTGATGCTGGGGTACATGTTCAACATGTACCGGAACAAGCCACTGGTTCGGGAAGGCGGCGTGCTGATCCTCGCGCATCCGATGGAGTACAAGTTCCACGCGGAGCACCACCCGTCCTACATCGAGCTCTTCGAGCGCGTGCTGCCTGAAACGCGCGACCCGCAGACGATCTACGAGCGCTATGAACCGGAGCTTGCCGCGAACCCGAAGTACCTCGAGATGTACCGCCACGGCTACGCGTTCCACGGCGTGCACGGCGCGTACATGTGGTACTGGGGCGCGCACGCGCTACAGCACCTCGCGAAGGTGATCGTCCTCAAGCCCCAAGATGCTCGGGCAGTCGAGGCGGCGCGTCGCATGGGCTTCGACACGGCGGCGACGATGCCAGAAGCCGTGGAGAAGGCGCAGAGCGTGGTCGGGTCGAACGCGAGCATCACGAACTTCCACTGGCCGCCGATATTCGTGTGCGACGTTCGGTAGCCCTCACGCACGCGAACAGGCGCTCGCCATGCCATCGGCGGTTCCGTTGATCGTCAATCCGAGCTCCGGCAGGGGTCGCGGGGCGCAGGTCGCGATGCGCGTGGCGCGGATACTTGCCGACGCCTCATTCCCGGTGGAACTGGTTCAGACCCACAGCGCCGACGAATCCCGGCAACTCGCCGCCGACGTGGCGTCACGGTCCGCGAGATGTCTCATCGTGTGCGGCGGCGATGGAACCGTGCACTCGGTCGCCAATGTTCTCGCCCATACCGAGACCGCTCTGACCATCATCCCGGCCGGTCGAGGCAACGACTTGGCACGCGCGCTGGGGCTGCACATCCCCGTTGAACGACTCGCCGCCCAGATCATCGGCGACCTCAAAGGCGCGTCAGACCCGCCGCGCATCGACCTCGGCAGGATGTCGGATCGGTTCTTCTGTACCGTGGCGACGTTCGGCGTGGACGCTGCGGTGAGTCGCGCCGTCGAAGAGCGCGCCGCTGCCGGGCCCACGGGAGCCACCTACGTCACGGCGACGATCCGCGAGCTCTTCCGCTACATGCCCCGCGAAGCTCGTCTGTCCGGCGATTTCGGTACGCGCGAACTCCCTCTCCTGCTCTGCGCGACAGCCAACACGCCGAACTACGGCGGAGTCTTCTGCATCGCGCCCTCGGCGCGCATCGACGACACGCTGTTTCACGTATGCGCGATCCGTGGTATGAGTGCCTTCCGCGCCTTGATGCTGATGCCGCGCGTGATATGCGGTTCCCATGTGTCGGACCCGCGCGTCGAAGTGATGCCTACACGCGAACTCACGCTCGAGGCGGAGGAAGCCTGCCCGATCTACGCAGACGGCGAGTTCCTCGGCATGACGCCGGCTCGCCTCAGCGTCGCTCCGGGCGCTCTCCGCGTCTTCGGCGCGCGTCTACCATAGGTCTACCATAGGCAGGAGGCGATCCGTGCTCGGCGTGCAAATGCTCGGGTCCGGGCGCGTCGCCGTCCGGGAGTTCCCAGAGCCCACACAACCGAACGGCGAGGCGCTGATCGAGATCCGCGCGTCCGGCATTTGCGGCAGCGAGATGCACGGCTACCGCGCGGCATATGAACAGGCGTTCAACGGCGGTCATGAGGTGTCGGGCATCGTCGTGGATGCCGGAGTCTCCCGAAGGCTTCGGGTCGGTGACCGGGTCGGCGTCCATGCCGTGTGGGGCTGCGGCGCATGCCGTTGGTGTGACGCGGGTCAGTACACCTACTGCGACGCGCGCACGACTTGCCCGGGCACACACGCGGAACGGCTCGCCGCCCCGGAGCACGTCTGTCTCCGTCTGCCCGACGATGTGTCCTTCGACCTGGGCGTCCTGCTCACCGGCGACGGCATCGGGGTTCCCTACCACGTCGCCCGACGGATCGGGACGCGGGGCGGGGACATCGTCTGCGTCTTCGGAGCCGGGCCCATCGGACTGGGCAATATCCTGATGCAGTCATTCCTCGGAGCCGAGGTGATCGCCGTGGACGTCAACGACTATCGGCTCGAGCTCGCCCGTCAATGCGGCGCTGCCCAAACGATCAACCCAAGCTCAGTCGATGTCGTCGCGGCGGTCACAGAGATGACGCGGGGCGAGCTCGCCGACAAATGCATCGAAGCCGCCGCGCGTCCCGACACGCTCAAGATGGCGTTGAGACTGGTCGGCAAGGCGGGAACCGTCGTCGCCGTCGGCGAACAGGGAGATGTGCCGATCAGCCCCAGCGGCGACCTCATCCGCAAGGACGTGACGCTGATGGGCAGTTGGTTCTACCACTACGCTGAGTACGGCGACATGCTGGCACTGTACCGTCGCGGGTTGCGCGTCGATAAGCTCATCACACACCGGATGTCCTTGTTGGAGGCAGATGCCGCGTTCGCGCTGTTCGCAGCAGGTCGTGCCGGCAAGGTGATCTTGGAACCGACGTCGTCGCAGTGACGCACACGCGTGGTCCATCGACGGGATAGGGAGGCGAACCCAATGCCTACGATGAGAGCGGCTATCTACCAGGGAATCCGCGAGATCGTCGTCACCGACGTCGAGCGCGACGGCGTCGAGCCGGGAACCGTCATCGTCGATACGAAGCAGTCCGGCATCTGCGGCAGCGACCTCCACAGCTACTTCGGCGAGTGGGGGCAGTCGAAGACGTACGCATCGGGTCACGAGACATGCGGCGTCGTGGAGGAGGTCGGGGCTGGAGTGTCGGGAATCGAAGTCGGCGACCTGGTCACGATGGAGTGCTTCTCCCACTGCGGAGAGTGCGTCTTCTGCCGGACCGGAGCCTACAACCAGTGTCTGCGCCGGGGATGGATCAGCCAGAACGCGCACGCCGGGTTCGCCGAGTACACCCGCGTGCACGCTTCGGGCGTGTTCCGCCTGCCTTCGGGCATGACGTACGAGCAGGGAGCCCTCGTCGAGCCGCTCGCTGTTGGCGTGCGCGCCGTGGCGCAGTCGCGGGCTACGTACGCGGACCGCGTTCTGGTCATCGGCGGCGGGACGATTGGCTTATGCTGCCTGGCGGCTGCGTGCGCCGCCGGCGTACGCGAGACGTTCGTCACCGTGAAATACGAACACCAGGAAGCCGCCGCCCGCGATCTCGGCGCGAACTACACCATCCGCGTACCCCTGGACTCTCCGAGGCAGTTCGTCCGCAAGGCGACCGATGGAATCGGCGCCGACGTCGTCATCGAGGCGACGGGTTCCGACGCCGCCTTTGACGAAGCGCTCGCGTGCGTGCGCCGGCAAGGGTTCGTGGTGCTCGTGGCAGGCTACCATCGCCCGCTGACGGTCAGCCTGGGAGCCGTCGTGTGGTCCGAGGCGAGCATCATCGGTTCCAACTGCTACGGTTACAGCGGCATACGCCGGGACTTCGATGCGGCAATCGACCTGATCTCTTCCGGTCGCGTCAACGCTTCGCGCCTGGTGACGCACCGACTGCCGCTCGAAGACGCAGCGGAGGCGTTCAAGATCGCCGCCGACAAGAACTCCGGGTCCATCAAAGTCCATCTATGCCAATAACCACGTGTGCGGGAGAGCTCGTCGATGCGCAAGATCGCGTTTCTCGGCGCCGGGAGCTTCGGGTTCGGCAGGCGCCTTGTTAGCGACATCCTCTCGTTCCCAGAGCTGGCAGACTCGACCCTCTTTCTCATGGACCCGGCGGCAGACCGCCTGGACCACATCCGAGCGCTCTCCGAACGCATGGCGAGCGAAGCCGGCTTGCCGGCGAAGATCGAAGCATCCATCGACCGCCGCCAGGCGCTGGATGGCGCCGACTATGTGATCGCATCCATTCGCGTTGGGTCAAACCTGGAGCCCGAAGCCCTCGACGTACGGATTCCGCTCGAAGTCGCCGGTTTGCGGCAAACGGTGTCCGACACGGTCGGCGTCGGCGGCATCATGAAGGGGCTGCGCACCATCCCAGCGATGCTCGACATCGCCCGCGACATGGAGTCGTTGTGCCCATCGGCGCTTCTGCTGAACTACACGAACCCGATGGCGATGATCATGTGGGCGATTGCCGATGCGACCCGGATCGACGCCGTCGGGCTCTGCCACAGCGTGCAGGGCACGAGCGAGCAGCTCGCGCGGTACGCCGGCGTGGACTACGCGACGCTCCGATATCACGTCGCCGGCATCAATCACATGGCGTGGTTCCTCGAGCTCTCGCAAGGCGATCAGGACCTTTATCCACGGCTGCGCGCTTGCTTGGACGACTCGGAGGCGTTCTCCCGCGATCCGGTCCGGTTCGAGATCCTCCGGCACTTCGGCTACTTCGTGACGGAGTCCTCGACGCACATGTCGGAGTACGTCCCGTACTTCCTGCGGTCTCCTGAGGAGATCGAGCGCTTGTCGCTGCGTCCACGTACGGCGGAGAGCTTCGCGGGTCAGCAGTCGTCTCGCGAGGAGCGCTGGCGCACGATGGTCGCCGAGTCGGCGGCGCAGCCGGCGCAGATCCGGCGCTCGAACGAATACGGGGCTCGCATCATCCACGCGATGGAGACGGGCTCGCCGCTTGCCATCAACGGGAACGTCCCGAACACCGGGCTCATTCGGAACCTGTCGCAGGGATCGTGCGTCGAGGTTCCCTGCCTTGTGGACCGAAGCGGACTGCACCCGTGCTTCGTCGGAGACCTTCCGCCTCAGTGTGCCGCGCTGTGCGAGTCGAACATCCGCGTGCAGGGCTTGGTGGTTCGCGCAATTCTCGAATCGAACCGCGAGCACGTCTTCCACGCGGCGATGGCAGACCCCAACACGACGGCTCAACTCACGCTCCCTCAGATTCGGGAGGTCATGGCGCAACTGCTCGCGGCGCAACGCGACCTGATCCCGCGTTCGTTGGCGGGCTGAGTGACGGATCGCTCAGGTCGCTAGCGCCCGGGAACAGGACCCCGCCAGATGTGCCGTCGCTTCCCAACGATTGCGCGCGTTGCACCCCTCCGCATCGCCGTGCTAGATTGCCGTCGAGGGTGTTGGACCCGGAGTCTTTCGGTGACGGCGGATTCCTGACCGGAAGGACGAACATGGCTGACAAGGTCAAGCTGGCACTCGTCGGTTGTGGTGGCATCTCCGGCGCCCATATGAACGGATACAAGGCGCTCGCCGCCCAAGGGCTTCTTGATTTCGACTTCGTCGCGACGGTGGATGTGCGC
The DNA here is from genome assembly GCA_016866785.1 of Candidatus Poribacteria bacterium. NCBI lineage: Bacteria > Candidatus Poribacteria > Candidatus Poribacteria bacterium. The sequence continues at coordinate 4,623 of VGLH01000001.1, read as the reverse complement.
CGAGATGCAGCGGAAGCCCGCGCCGCCGAAGCTGCCGCGCTGCAAGACGGGCGAAAGCCCAATGTCTATACGGACATCGGCGACATGCTCGACAAGGAGCCCGATGTCGAGGCGGTTGACATCTGTGCACTCCATCGTGTCCACCACGAGTTGGCGTCAGCGGCTCTCGACGCCAAGAAGCATGTCATCATCGAGAAGCCCCTGGGCGTCACGATGAAGGCGTGCGCCGTCATGCTAGAGGCGGCAAAGCGCAGCGGCTGCATCCTCGCGACGGCGGAGAACTATCGGCGCGCCCCGAACCAACGAGCCGTCAACTGGGCTCTCAAGAAGGGCATGATCGGCGCTCCGCGGATTCTCGTCTACATCGACTACGGCGAGGCGTTGGGCCCGTGGGGCTGGCGTGACTCGAAGATCGACGCCGGAGCCGGATGGGTCCTCGACGGAGGCGTTCACTACACCGACATGTTCCGGTATCACCTCGGCGAGGCGACCGAGGTCTACGCCGAAGTGCGTTCGTTCGACCCGCATCGCTACGGCAACCGCGAGGACAAGTCGGGCGCGATGCGCGTCACGGTCGAGGACAGCGCCCTCGCCATCGTGAAGTTCGAGTCCGGCGCGCTCGTTCAGTGGAGCTCGGTCCGCGCCGCTCCGGGACGCGGGTTCAACCAGCACATCATCTATGGCGAAGAGGGCTCCATCGACTACGGAGCCAACGTCGTCCTTCGGGGCAAGGAACCCGTCAACGTGACCGAGGAGTACCACCAGTCGTTGACGGAAGATGAGAAGTACCGTCTGTTCCCCAACGGCGTGACGGACTCCATCGCGACGGAGCTCTGGGAGTTCGGCAAGGCGCTCCGCGACGACAGCTACTACCCCGAAACGGACGGTCTCGATGGCATGAAGGCGATGGCGATCTGCATGGGCGTCTTCGAATCGGCGTGGCGCAACGCTTCGGTAAGCCTTCGCCAGGTCGAGTCGTGCCAGATCGAGAACTACCAGGCGGACATCAATCGCGAGCTGGGCATCCTCGACACGAAATGGAACGTATGGGCACGGTTCTGACAACCCGCTCCGGTCGCGCGCGACACCGTTGGGGTGCTCGTTTGACGGGCACCCTGGCTGCGTCCGTGTGCGCGGCGTTGCTACTGGCGGCGGCGGGCTGCGGCGACCGGGCGTCGAAGAGCCCCTCCGACAAGGTGATCGCGCTCTTGCCGCCCGACACCGGGGTGCTCGTCGCGCTCTCGGTTTCGGCGTTCGATGGGTCCTCCGCGCTGGCATCCATCGAGGAGGATCTCCGCAAGACACAAGGCTTGGGGGACGTTCTTCGGGACTCGAACGTGCGGCTTGCGGAGAGCGTGCGGAGCCTCTACGTCGCCATCCCATCCAGCGTCAACCCGACCGACGCTGACGCCCCGAGCCAGGTCGTCGCCGTTCTGGTGACGGACCTGCCGGATGGCTTCCTGAGCGACGTGATGGAGAGGTCAGACCACTCGTTCCGACGGGAAGCCTTCGGGAAGTACGAGGGGTGGGTCAGTCCGGACGACCCGGACCGCGTCGCCATCGTCGCTCTGCGCAAGGGCGTCATCGCCTTCGGCGCGCACGACGCCGTCACCGCCGTGGTGGAACGCGACCAGAAGAAAGCGTCGGGACTGACCCGTAAGTCGCCCCTCTTCGCGGAAGCCGGCGACGTGAACCGCGACGCCGCCATGTGGGGCGTCGTGAACGTGTCGGGCCCCATCGCGGAGGAAGCCCAGAAGAACCCCATGACGTCCGGCTTCGGAGCCGTTCATCATCTCGTGTGGGATGGAGACTACACGGCTTCGCAGGGACTGAGGTTTCGCCTGAGTGCGGTCTGCGATTCGGAGACGTCGGCGGCTCAGGTCAAGTCGAGCATCGAAACGCTGATCGGGCTGGCGTCCTTGGGCGGGAAGATCGATCCGCTGATCCTTGAGTTCCTTGACGACGTGAGTATCGAAGTGGCTCGTGACCGAGCGTTGTTGACCGCCACCGTTCCGCCGGAGACGCTGGACCGGCTGATCCGCCGTCGAGGGGCGGACGAGAAGGCGACGCCTCCCGCCAGTCCTGAGAGCACCCCTTGACGTCTGTCGACCGGGAGCGACTCGAAGGAGCCGCCACGCCGGAGTCCACACGCGCCTACGTCGATGAGATGCGGCTGCGCGGCGTTTCCCTCGCCGAACGAGTCCACCGCTCGCTGGGATCGACCGGTCTCCTCGTGTCCAAAGTCGGATACGGGACATACCGAGTGCATGCCGACATGGAGGAGCACGTCCGAACGCTCATCTACGCGCTGCTGCACGGATGCAATCTGATCGACACATCGACGAACTACACGGATGGCGGCAGCGAACGCCTTGTCGGAAATGTGCTTCGCGCGCTCGTCGATTCCCGCGGCGTCAGCCGTGGGCAGATCGTCGTCGTCACGAAGGCAGGCTACGTTCAGGGATCGAACCTGTCGGCGGCGATGGCGCGCGAGCAGGCGAGCGAGCCGTTTCCAGAGATGGTGAAGGTCGCGCCGGACCTGTGGCACTGCATCCATCCCGATTGGCTGCGCCATCAGCTAGACCAGAGCCGATCGCGGCTCGGACTCGACCATCTTGACGTGCTGTTGCTGCACAACCCGGAGTACTACCTCACCGTCGCGACTCAGAAGAGCGCTGGCGAGTCTCCCGAGCAAGTCCGCGCCGAGTTCTATCGCCGCATGACCGAGTCGTTTCGTCAGATGGAACGCTTCGTGTCCGAGGGCTCCATCTCGTACTACGGCGTATCGTCGAACACCTTCGCGGCGTCCGGTGAAAGGCTCGATCGCGTCTCGTTGTCAGCGATCCTCGACTGCGCTCGACGCGCGGCACAGGATATCCTTGGCAATCCCGGCAAGCACCACTTCGCTGTCGCGCAGCTTCCGATGAACCTGTTCGAGCCCGACGCCGTAACGTCCAAGACGGGAGCGCGCAGCCGGACATTCATGGATACCGCTCGCGAGGCTGGGATTGGTGTGCTGGCGAACCGCCCGCTCAATGCGATAGCCGACGGCGAGTTGGTTCGTCTGGCATTGCCAGATGCGGTCGCCGACGGCGAGCCGCCGCTGTCCGCCGTGGCGCGTGTTGCCGCGAAGGAGCGCGACATCGTTCTGGCGTTGAGGAATTGGCGGCTTTGGGACGCGGTGTCCGAAGGAATGCCGAACGAGCTCTCTTTCCGGATCGGCGAAACCATGAAGAGCTGGATTCCTGAGCTGCGCAATCGGATCCAGTGGACTCAGGCGTTCGAGCACGTCATCGCTCCGGCGGTCGTTGAAGCCACGTCGTCCGTGTCCGCCCAGATCGACGACAGCCGTCGAAGCGAGTGGCAGAACCTGGTGCGCGAGTACCACGCTGGGCTGATGGCGCTGTCCGTCTCCGTGACAGCACAGGTGAATCGGATGGATCGTGACGCGCTGGCGCCGCTCAGCGAACGCCTTCGAGTCGAGCTCGGGGACGTGGTGCTCGACCGCCCGTTAAGCCAGATCGCGCTAAACGCGGTGGCGTCGGTACCCGGGGTGACGTCGGTGCTCACCGGCATGCGGCGGGACCCGTACGTGCTCGATGCGTTGCAGGTGTTAGCTCAGGATGACTTCGCGGATCCGCTGGCAGCATTCCGCGCTGCCGAACGCGGCGGTACGCCCTGAGCGACGGGAGGACCCAACATGCCAGATACCATCTTCGGCAGGATCATCCGTAAGGAAATCGCGGCTGACATCGTCTACGAGTCGGACGATGTCCTGGCGTTTCGCGATATCAAACCCCAGGCGCCCGTGCATGTGCTGATCGTGCCCAAGGAACCCATCGCGTCCATCGCGGACGCGACGCCCGACCACGAGGCGATGCTGGGTCGTCTTCTCTCCAGCGCAGCGGAAGTAGGACGGATTCTCGAAGTGGCCGATTCCGGCTACCGGTTGATCATCAACCACGGCAACGACGGGGGTCAGGAAGTGGCTCACTTGCACGTTCATCTGCTCGCTGGCAGGGCTTTCGGCTGGCCGCCTGGTTGACGCACGGAGGGACGCGATGCCAAGTCCAAGGGTGTTGGTGGGGATCCCGTGCAGTTGGGATACCGTGCCGGTTCCGTTTGTCCAGTCTCTGGTGGAGCTCCAGAAGCCGCCGCTGACTCAGACGCGGTTCGTGCGCTCGCACACACTGGATCAGATGCGCAACCGTCTTGCGGAGCTCGCAGTCGAAGGCTCGTTCTCGCATCTCTTCATGCTCGACGCCGACATGATCTACCCGCCCAACTCGCTCATCGATCTGCTTCGAGCGGACGTCGATATCGTGTGCGGTCTCGCTTGCCGGCGGAACCCACCGCATGTGCCTGTCTGCCTCCAACCCACCGGCACGCCCTACGTCTTCGAAGTGGAAGTGCCGGCGACGCGTGGACTGACGCGCTGCGGCGCGGTGGGCGGCGGCGGCACGCTGATCAAGACGGACGTGTTCCAAGCCATGGAACCGCCCTACTTCTCGTTCCACCACCGGCTGCCAGACGGCAGATACGTCGGTGAAGACCTCTACTTCTGCCAGAAGGCGGGCGACGCCGGCTTCGAGGTCTACTGCAAGACCGACCTGATCTACCCCC